>CALGJN010000163.1:0-13416 GCA_937920185.1 uncultured Cellvibrionales bacterium
TTTTGCGCGTATGTGAGCAACCGCTGGTGCTCGAGGAACTGCCCAAACCCGCGGTTATTTTGATGGTCGGTGTCAACGGTGTCGGCAAGACCACGACCATTGGCAAACTCTGCGGCCTATTAAAAGCGCGCGGGCTGTCGACGGTGCTCGCCGCGGGTGACACCTTTCGCGCCGCTGCCGTCGAGCAATTGCAGAGCTGGGGGCAGCGCCACGCGGTGACGGTGGTGGCGCAACACGCCGGCGCCGACAGCGCCTCGGTGGTCTACGATGCCTTGCAATCGGCGCAGGCTAAAGGTATCGATGTGGTGATTGCGGATACCGCTGGACGCTTGCACAACAAGAGCAACCTGATGGAGGAACTTGCCAAGATTATTCGGGTGATGGCTAAACTCGACCCATCGGCACCCCACGAAGTACTGTTGGTGCTGGACGCCGCGACGGGCCAAAATGCCTTGGCGCAGATGAAGGAATTCCTCGCGGTAGCGGGTGTCACGGGCATCGTTCTGACAAAACTCGATGGCACCGCCAAGGGAGGTGTTATTTTTGCTCTGGCCGATCAGTACGGCTTGCCGGTGCGCTATATCGGCGTTGGTGAAGGGGTCGATGATCTGCAACCCTTTGTGGCTCGCGACTTTGTCCAAGCGCTGCTGTCGAACGCCAGCGGTGGGAGTATCGGTCGATGATCGAATTTGAAAATTTAAGCAAGCGCTATGACACCGGTTACGAGGCGCTCAGCGATGTTAGCTTCCATATGGGTGCCGGGGAAATGGCATTTTTAACCGGTCGCTCGGGTGCGGGCAAGAGCACCTTGCTCAAGCTGTTAATGCTCATGGAACGGCCTACGTCTGGGCACTTATACATCAATGGCACCAATCTCAATCAGTTGAGCAAGGCACAGGTGCCGACCTATCGACGGCAGTTGGGGGTGGTGTTTCAAAATCACCGACTATTGATGGATCGCTCGCTCTACGACAACGTTGCGCTGCCGCTGCAGGTTTCGGGTTATCCGCGGGCCGAGATGGCACGGCGTGTGCGCGCGGCGCTCGACAGCGTGGGTCTTCTCGAGCGCGAGCTGTTAAAGCCGGCGGAGCTCTCTGGTGGTGAGCAGCAACGCGTCGGCATCGCTCGCGCGATTGTGCACAAGCCGAGGATATTGCTCGCCGACGAGCCAACCGGTAATTTGGACCCGCAGTTGTCGGCCGAGATCATGGCGCTCTTTAGGCGCTTTCAAACCGTCGGCGTGACCGTGTTGATCGCCACCCACGATGTTTCATTGATCAATCGGATGCGGCTACGTATCCTTCGTCTGGATGGTGGAACCCTCGCCGAGGATAGTGGAAAGCGTGAAAAAGACCCAGAGTAAAGGCCGCGATAGTGCGCCGCGCGGGGCCAGCGGCAACGCTCTGGCACCAGCTGATCGCTGGCGCGGAGAAATTGCCAACCATCGATTGACGCTGTTTCAATCGCTGCGAGATATGGCCGCCGAACCGCTGCAGACCATCATGACGGTGTTAGTGATCGCTATTGCGCTGGCCTTGCCGGGCGCGCTATACCTCGCGGTTGAGAATCTCGAGCGACTCAGTGGCAACGTCGAGGCGTCTACTCAGATCACGGTATTTGTCGAAATGGATGCCAGCCAGACGGTGATCGCAACGCTCGATAGTCGCTTGCGAACGTTGTCGGGTGTCGGTTTGATTACCTTTATTTCGCCCGATCAGGCGCTCGAGGAGTTTCAGGCGCTGTCGGGTTTTGGCCGGGCGCTCGATTACCTTGCCGATAGTCCACTCCCCGCGGTATTTGTTGTGCAACCGGACAGTGTCGACTTGGCGCGCGCCGGTCTTATTGCCGAGCAAATAGACCAATTTGCCGGCGTCGATCAGGTGCAGGTCGACATGCAGTGGTTACAGCGGCTGAGATCCATGCTTGAGATTGGCGAAAAGTTGATCACCGCGCTGGGCATTACCTTGGCGCTGGGAGTGCTGTTAGCCGTGGCCAACACTATTCGGTTAGCGATTCAAAGCCGCACCGATGAAATCATCGTCATTCGATTGGTCGGTGGTACCGATGCCTACGTGCGTCGACCGTTCCTCTACACGGGCGTGGTGTTTGGTTTTTTCGGAGGATTGGTGGCGGTGATTTTTCTGTCGCTGTTGGTGTTCTGGTTAAACCGTTCGATCGAGGTTTTGGCGAGTCTATATGAAAGCCGTTTTGTGCTTCACGGCTTGGGTTTGGCGAGTTTTTCTAGCGTACTGGGCGGTGGGGCAATGCTCGGGTTGCTCGGCGCTTGGTTGGCGGTCCAGAAACATCTTAAAGGCATTGAACCCTAATAGAATCAACCACGTAAAATGGTTCCACTGGTGCAGTTGGCTGTGCTAAAATACGTGTCCGAAATTCTTAAGACAAACTTTTTTTGGAGCAAGATCAGTGACTAAAGCTGTTATTTCCATGGACTGGATGACCCCCGGAGCCAACTTGAATGCCTACATTCAGGGTGCTTCTGCCGTGCCGATCTTGTCGGCCGATGAAGAGCGAGCGCTGGGTGAGTCCCTCTACTACCAAGAAGATTTAGACGCTGCCAGAAGGCTGGTTCTATCGCATCTGCGATTTGTGGTGCACATAGCGCGTTCTTACAGCGGTTATGGGTTACCTCTTGCCGACCTGATTCAAGAGGGTAATGTCGGCCTGATGAAAGCGGTTAGGCGCTTCAATCCCGAAAAGGGGGTGCGCATGGTGTCCTTTGCGGTGCATTGGATTAAAGCCGAGATCCACGAGTTTATTCTGCGCAACTGGCGAATCGTCAAAGTTGCCACCACCAAGGCGCAGCGTAAGTTGTTTTTTAACTTGCGCAGCGCTAAAAAAAGTCTGCAGTGGTTAAATGAGCAAGAAGCTCACGCCGTCGCTGAAGATCTTGGCGTGGCAGTTAAAGACGTGCGAGAAATGGAGATGCGCTTGGCCGTTCGCGACCCGGCATTTGACGCCTCCGCTGACGACGACGACGAAGGTGCGCCAGTAGCGCCGGTATATTACCTCGAAGATCGCGCTGCAGATCCGGCGAGAATTGTCGAAAACAACCAGTTTAACGCCGACAACAGCTCGCGCTTAGGGGTTGCGGTCGCGAGCCTCGATGATCGCAGTCGTGATATTATTCAACGGCGTTGGTTAGGCGATACCAAGTCGACATTGCATGACCTTGCCAGAGAGTATGGGGTCTCCGCAGAGCGTATACGGCAGTTAGAAAAAAACGCCATGAACCGAGTGCGCGGCTTGATGCAGGCAGAATAGTACGGATCGAACTATGGTAGCGCCCCGCCCTTCGTTATGAGCAAACCCCTTTGGATTAGACTAGTCGCTGTGAGTGGCGCGCTAGTGGTGTTGCTGGGTGCTTTTGCGGCCCACGGCCTCGAGGGTCATTTGACCCTCGCGCAGCGCGCCACATACGATACCGCGGTGTTCTATCACGCGATGCATACCCTGGCTTTACTCGGCGTGCTCAATCTTACCGTCGATAGCCGTTGGCTAGTCCGTTCAGCGTGGTGCTTTGCGATTGGCATCGTGCTCTTTTCGGGTTCGCTCTACGCCCTCGCGGTCACCGGTATTAGCCTGCTAGGAATGATCACTCCGTTTGGCGGTGGCGCCTTTATTATCGGCTGGCTGTTACTGCTCCCGGCAACGTTGACCGAGTAGATGGAAATAAAACCTGAATACCGTAAAAAATCCATTCGTAGTTACGTGGTGCGCGCGGGTCGCATGACCCCCGCACAGCGCCAGGCGTTTGACGGCGGTTGGTCGCGCTACGGTCTGAAACTGTGCGATGGAGCCCTGGATACCGAACGCGAGTTTGGTGCGAAGGCTCCGCTGATCGTCGAGATTGGCTTTGGTATGGGCGATTCTCTGTTACAAATGGCGCAGGCGGCTCCCGATTGTCACTTCGTTGGCATCGAGGTTCATCCACCTGGGGTCGGTAGCCTGATGAACGCGGCTGCGGCCGTCGAAGTTGACAATTTACGGCTTTATTTGGCAGATGCCACCGATGTGATGCGCGAGTGCATCGGCGCGCAATCGGTGGATCGCTTGCAGTTGTATTTTCCCGATCCATGGCACAAAAAAAAGCACAACAAACGCCGCATTGTGCAGCCCGATTTTGTGCAAATGGTACGCAGCAGATTGCGCTTGGGTGGCGTTTTTCACATGGCTACCGACTGGCAACCCTACGCCGAACAAATGCTTGAGACGATGCAGCAGGCCGACGGTTTTAGCAATTGCGCCGTCAGCGACTATGCGCCAAAACCAGATTACCGGCCACTTACAAAATTTGAGCGTCGCGGAGCGCGCCTCGGGCACGGTGTATGGGATCTGTTGTTTGAAAGATGCTCTTAGGGCACCCACTGGGGCGGCGTAAACGCGCAGTCTTCGGCCGATAAAATGCCGCTCGATCAGTCGTCAGCGGAAGATAAATAGCATACACTATCGCGTCGAATGCGGCGGCCAACTGAAGGCGTCGTTATATTGACACGATCTGGCGATATTTGATTACCCACAAGGAGCAACACATGCACAGCGTTAAATTATATTCACTCGGCGTATTACTGTTATTGGGCGCCTGCGATCAGGTAAAGACCGAGACGCCGATGACACCCGACGCGCAGTCTGCGAGTCTGGAAACCCAGGGCCAAAAAATCAGTTACCTTTTTGGCATGGACAATGCACGAAATATTAAAGCGATGGAGATCGACTTCGATGATGAGGCTTTTCAGCGTGGTTTTAGCGACGGTTTATCGGACGCTCAACCGCAGTTAAACGAAGAGCAGATTGCTGCTGTGGTCAAGGCATTCGAAGCGCAAATGATGGCCAAGCGCGACGCCCAGCAAAAACAGCAGGAAGAAGCCACCGCCCTGCAAGCGGACAGTAACGGCACCGAAGGCGCTGAATTCCTGGCCGCCAACCAAGCCAAAGAGGGCGTTGTGACCACCGACAGTGGTCTTCAGTATACAGTTATCACCGCCGGCAGCGGCGCCAAGCCGACTAGCGATAGCACCGTCGAAGTTCACTACGCGGGGCGCTTGCTCGATGGGACTGAGTTTGATAGTTCGATCAAGCGCGGTGTACCTGCTCAATTTGGTGTTACCCAAGTGATTCCGGGCTGGACAGAGGCTTTACAGCTGATGTCTGAAGGTGCCACCTGGGAGCTCTACATACCCGCCGAACTCGCTTATGGCCCGGTTGGTCAAGGGAACATAGGTCCAAATCAAGTACTCATTTTTGAAGTGCAATTACTGCAGGCGAACGTGTCGGGCGAATCCTAGTAGTGAATCCATGCAGCGTGCTAGCCGTCTGGACTTGCGCGCTGCTTGGATTGCCGGATTAACTTGCCGGATTAACTTGCCGAATTAACTAGTGGTGACAGGGGGCGTGGTTTGATCGCTGTCGACGCGCGAATGATCCAGCAACGCGATGACTTGATCTTCTAATTCAAAGCGTTGTGCCATCTCCTCTCCAAGCGACGACAAATCTTTCGCGAGCGCCTCGAGGTCATCAATCGCCAGATACTTATCGTTGAAATCAAGCATTTTGTCGGTCGATTGTTGAATAGCATCAAACAGTTCAGAACTCTGTTTTTGGCTGACAGAATCGTCGAGCACTGAGTCTTTCGATAACTGCTCAAACACCTCGAAGTGTACCAGTGACAAATAGTCGATCATCGACTGGCAAAACTCTTGTACCGAGGCACCGTGCAGGCTGTTCTCTGCGCTGAAGCTTTTGATGTTGGCGAGATCGCCATACTTCGCTAACAGCGCGCGCCGCTGCCCGAGCCAGTGCTCGACAATGGTGTCAATACGCTCCCAAAGGTCGTTTTTCGATAGCTCTTTATCCACGTTGCCACTCCCACTGTAACCTATCGCCAAGAGAATATTATATTGGCTTGCTGCTTGCAACCGGCACGCCGGTTGCATCATCCCACGCGATACTTAAATCAGAGCCTGTCACCCCGCGCTATGATCATTTTTTTATAGCGTCTATCGGCGCTGGTATCGCTAGTTGGCCGAGCGCTGCGTTATAGGCACCGGTTTAGACTGGTTGCGTCAGACGCTGTATCACGGCTTGCGCAGTGGTCGCCTATTTCAATCCTTGCGCAATAATTGCAACAGGCCGACAGCCAGTAGCAGACTACAATTCACCAGCACCCATGCCGGTATACTGAGCCCGAGAAATTGCCATTGGGTCTCGGCGCAGTTACCGTCGCCGCGCACCAGCATAGCAATGACCTCAAAGGTCGAGAAGGCCTCGAATAAGTAATCTACCGGTGGTCCGCAGGTCGGTATTTGATCGGCGCTTAGACCCTGTAGCCAGAGTTGTTTCATGGCAAAATAGCTGCCGCCCATGGCCGTCACGCAACTGCCCCCGGCATACCAACGCCGACCGATAAGCGCTGGGTTGTGGATCGCTGCAACGGCGAATAGCAGTCCGCAACCGATAACGAAAAATCGTTGGGTGACGCATAAGTAGCAAGGTTCCAGTCCAAGATGACCCTGCAAATAAACCAGTGCATAGAGCCCCAAAAGACCACAGGCAGCCGCGCTGGCGACATTCAGACTGCGATAACTAAAATAATTCATCGTCGATTTTTCGTCCCGTCGAGTTATTGGCGATAGTAGTCGGCGAGGTAGCGCGCAAATGTTAGCTGATCGCGGTCCTCGATGAGCCGTTGTTGTTGCAGCGACTGCTCGGCCATTTGCCGGTATCTATCGAGCGTTGCTGCACTCGGTCGTCGCTCGCTGTAATGGTCTGCGTGTTGACGTGCCATACGCATGGCAAAGGCATGGTAGCTTTCTTGGCGACTATTCATCGCCTCGAGTATCATTGCCGAGGGGGTTTTGTTGGGGTGCTCGAGGCGCTCTATCATTGCATCCAACGCTTGCGTATAGTCGTGCCCTCCATGCGCGCGATCCAGCAGCGCGGCCACCGGAGAGATCTCTGCGAGGGTCTCCCGGCCCCACTCAACTAGCGGCAGGGTGTCGTTGTCGCGCTGCAACAGCAAGCCGGGTTGGCGACCCCGATTGACGCTTGCCGTTTGATTATGATCGATCTCTTGCTGCTCTGCATCGCTCGATGTGGCGCTCTCCGAGAGCAGGCAAAACAGCAAAAAACTGTCCAGAAAGCGAATGCTCGGCAGGTCGATGCCATGCGCGGCAAAGGGATTCAGATCTAGGCAGCGCACCTCGACATATTCGATCCCGCGATCTTGCAGAGCATGCAGCGGCGGCTCGCCCGATTCGGTGGTTCGCTTGGGCCGGATAGCGCTGTAGAACTCATTTTCAATCTGCAACAAATGGGTGTTTAACTGCCGATAATTTTGCTGCCGGTCTCGCAGGCCGATGGCCTGGTAGGGGGCGTAGGGCATATCGAGTGCGCTGCGCAGATTGGTGACATAGCTGTGCATGTCGTTGTAGTTGATTGCCAACGTGCTCTGGGCATCGCTTTGGTAGCCAAGACCACCCATTCGCAGTGATGTTGCATAGGGGGCATACAAACTCTCGGGGTCACCTTCTAGCGGCGCCAAATTATGCGGCTTATGTTGCACGAAACTTCGGCACACAGCCGGTGTCGCACCCAGTAGATAGTGCAGTAGCCAGGATAGACGTCGAAAATTGCGAATCAGTCCAAAGTAGCCGGAGGTCTTATAATCTTGCAGCGATAGCGGACTTTGGTTAGATGCTCGAAGGTGTTCCCAGAGCGCGTCGGAAATCGAAAAATTGTAGTGAATACCGGCAATGGTTTGCATCGAGCGACCATAGCGGTGTCCCAACCCGGTTCGATAGATGCTCTTCATCTGGCCGATATTGGATCGCCCAAAGTGGGCGATCGGGATTTGTTCATCGTCGCCGAGCTTACAAGGCATGCTGCTGACCCATAATAGCTCGTTGTTTAATTGGCTGTAGGTGAAGCTCTGGATGTCGTCGAGTTCGTCGATGACCGTTGCTATAGAGCGTGACGGTGCGGTGATGAACTCCAAAAGCGCTTCTGAAAAATCAGTCGTGATCGAGGGGTGCGTCAAAGCTGAACCAAGCGCCGCCGGATGCTCGCGCTGCGACAGGCGTCCATCGGGGGCGATTCTCAGGCTTTCCTTCTCAATACCGCGGCTGACCTCTAACAATAACTTATTGGTTGCCGGCTGCGCCAGGCGCGTTAAATGATCCTTTAGAGGCACTGTGATACCCATTCCGAGGGAGCGCCGCTAAAAGTTGCAACTGCCCAGAGGTTGATTGTTTGCCGACACCCAGCTAGCCCAACACGGCCTGTAATAGTGGCCGGTCAGCAGCGTTATTTTTTATTCTGTCGTCAGCCCCGTCGTTGTCGTGCCGCGACATGCGCACTGTGCGCGCAAAAGCAATCCTCGCGCGGGGATTTTACCCTATTTTTATGGAGATAAAAACGTCCTTCGAAGACCCTTACAGGGCTTAGGTTGGCGTCATAGTGAGCAGTATAAGTTTTGCCAAGGGTGTCATTAGAGCGCGCGGTTTGCGGCAGGCAGTTACGCTTTAGGGGCATATTCGGTGATTTTTTAGCAGCATGGAAGACATTGTCGCGAGCGCTCAAGAGATGATGACGGCGCGTCAAACCCCCGCCGATACCGAGGTATTGACTATTGCTGTCTCGGTTTGAGCATAATTTGATGATCGGGATGTTTGCGTTGGATGCTGTACTTGAGCATAGGGCTAGAGGCGTTTTTTTCGCAACCAGGTCATATTGGTTGTTAGCCAGGCGATAAAGCGCTGGATAAATTCTGGCGCGCGATAAAAAATCCACGTTAGCACGGCCGCGTTTAACAGCCCCATAAACAGGAAAAACTCGGGAATCGTCAAGCCGAGGAGTGTAAGGCAGGCCATGCCGAGTAGGCTACCTGAAATCATAAACACGGCGTTCATGATATTGTTGGCCGCGATCACTCGAGCGCGCTGCCGACTATCGGTGCGCGCTTGAACCATGGCGTAGAGAGGGACGATAAAAAAGCCGCCAAAAAGTCCGATACAGACAAGGTCTAACAGTATATGCAGACCGGCCCAAAGGCCGATAAATTGCATTGCGGAAACCGGCGTCAGGAGCGCAAGGGTGGTTTGGTAGTTGTTTGCCGCGAGGTATAAATCGATACTAAAGGCGCTTAAACCCATGGCGCCGAGGGGAATAATCCCCGGCTCCACCCGATTGCCAGATAACTTACTGCACAGCAGGCAACCAGCGGCAACACCGACAATGAACGCCGCTAACAGCACCGAGATGAGTTGCGGCTCGCCGTGTAAAATAGCTACCGCGAAATTGGGTACTTGGGTAAGAATACAGCCGCCAAACAGCCAAAACCAAGAGATGCCGAGCACGCAATAAAAGACCGTAGGGTCTTGCCGAGTTAAGGCAAAATTGTCGATCGTGTTACGCACTGGGTGCCAGGTCATTTCGGCGGTTTCAGTCGCTGGAGCCTCTGGGATGGCGCGGCTGCACAGCCAACCTATGACGGCGGCAGCGACGGTCGCCGCGCCTAAATAGTAGCGCCCATCGGGCACCGTCACCATCCAACTGCCGACCAGCGTTCCGAGCAAAATGGATACAAAGGTTCCCATACCGACTTGGGCATTGCCGGCGAGCAGTTCGCTGCTATGCAAATGCTGCGGAATAATGGCATATTTGAGAGGCCCAAAAAATGTCGATTGCATACCGAGCAGAAACAAAATGCCGAGCATTAAGTATAAATTTAAGCTATACAACGCATAACAACCCGCCAGCATGATCAAAATTTCTGTCAATTTGATGCGGCGTATAAGCATCGCTTTGTCGAATCGGTCGGCCAGTTGGCCGGCGGTGGTTGAGAACAATAAATATGGCAGGATGAACAGGCCGACGGCCAAATTGGTGATGAAGTTGACGCTGTTACCCGCCAGCGATACCACTTGACTGACAATAATCACCAACAGCGCATTTTTAAATAAATTGTCGTTTAAAGCGCCCAAAAATTGGGTGGCAAAGAGCGGCGCAAAACGTTTTTTTGTCAGCAATTCAAACTGGCTTGTTTGGCTTTTGATGGTCTACCCCGCTACTTTCTACTGTTTATTATGGATCCCGAGTGAATCCCATATTTGATCGATACGCGTTTTGACATCGCGGTCCATTTCGATCGGCGCACCCCATTCGCGGTCTGTTTCTCCAGGCATTTTATTGGTCGCATCCAAGCCCATTTTCGATCCCAGACCCGAGACTGGGGAAGCAAAGTCGAGATAGTCGATTGGCGTGTTATCCACCAACAGTGTGTCTCTACTGGGATCCATACGCGTCGTCATGGCCCAAATAACATCGTTCCACTGGCGTATATCGATGTCGTCGTCGGTGACGATGACAAATTTGGTGTACATAAACTGCCGCAAAAACGACCACACCCCCATCATCACGCGCTTGGCGTGTCCGGGGTATTGTTTTTTCATACTCACCACCGCCAACCGGTATGAGCAGCCCTCGGGCGGTAGATAAAAATCGACAATCTCTGGGAATTGCTTCTGTAAAATCGGCACGAACACCTCGTTTAACGCCACCCCCAGAATGGCCGGTTCATCCGGTGGTCTGCCGGTGTAGGTGCTGTGATAAATCGGTTGCTTTCGATGGGTGATACGATCGATGGTAAATACTGGAAAGCGTTCGACTTCATTGTAGTAACCGGTATGGTCGCCAAAGGGTCCCTCTTCAGCGGTTTCACCTGGATGTAAGTGCCCCTCCAAGATGTATTCGGCGCTGGCGGGAACCTGCAGATCGCTACCTAGACAGGTTGTGACGCGGGTTTTTTCCCCGCGTAGCAAGCCGGCAAAGGCATATTCCGACAGCGTATCGGGCACTGGGGTGACTGCGCCTAGCGTGGTTGCGGGGTCGGCGCCTAGAGCCACGGCCACTGGATAGGGTTTATCTGGGTATTTTTGACACCATTCTCGGTAGTCGAGCGCACCGCCTCTATGCGCCAGCCAGCGCATAATGAGTTTGTTTTTGGCGATTTTTTGCATGCGGTAAATGCCGAGGTTTTGTCGTTCTTTGGCGGGCCCTCGAGTGATTGCCAGCGCCCAGGTCACCAGCGGTGCTGCGTCGCCCGGCCAGCAGGTCTGAATTGGCAGGCGATCCAAATCCACCGCAGCACCTTCCAATACGACTTGTTGGCACGGGGCATGCTTAACCAGTTTGACTGGCATGTTGAGCACCTGCTTAAAATCATGACGCTTTTGCCAAAGATCTAGCAGACTCTTGGGTGGATCCGGTTCTTTCAAAAAAGCCAGGAGTACGCCGATATCGCGCAGTCCTTGCAGATTTTCTTCGCCCATCCCCATAGCGACCCGCTCGGGGGTGCCGAACAGGTTGCAGAGCACCGGCACATTGTAGCCCTTGGGATTTTCGAACAACAGCGCAGGACCACCAGCACGCAGGGTGCGATCGCTGATTTCGGTCATTTCTAGATAGGGGTCTATCGGTTGGCTGATTCGCACCAACTCTCCGCGCTGTTCGAGGAAGTCTATAAATTCTCGTAAGTCAGCGTATTTCATAGGCCTACCCTTGGGCTTTTGGCGTTATTCAGATGTGGCGCTAAGAACTATGCTTCCAGCACCCAGCCAAGGCGCACTCTACTTACGTTTCATGGCGCCAAAAAATTCATGGTTATCTTTAAAGCCCTTGAGTTTTTCGACCATAAACTCAGCCGCAGTCAGGTCTTCCATATCGTGCAGCAGTTTTCTCAAGATCCAAATTCGTTGCAGTTCGGCTTCTTCGATCAACAGGTCTTCTCGGCGGGTACCAGAGCGACGGATGTTGATCGCAGGGTAGACGCGTTTCTCAGAAATTTTACGGTCTAAGTGCAACTCCATGTTGCCGGTACCTTTAAATTCTTCGTAGATCACTTCGTCCATTTTGGAGCCGGTGTCAACCAGTGCCGTGGCAATAATTGTCAGACTGCCGCCGTGCTCAATATTTCTCGCCGCACCAAAAAATCGCTTGGGTTTTTCCAGCGCGTGGGCGTCGACACCTCCAGTAAGGACTTTCCCTGATGAGGGTATCACCGTGTTGTAGGCGCGCGCTAAGCGGGTGATTGAATCGAGCAGTATGACCACATCCTTTTTGTGTTCGACCAACCGCTTGGCCTTTTCGATCACCATTTCGGCTACCTGCACGTGTCGTGTGGGCGGCTCATCAAAGGTTGAGGCGATCACTTCGCCGCGAACCGTACGCTGCATCTCGGTGACTTCTTCGGGGCGCTCATCGATCAGCAGCACAATGATATAGCAATCTGGGTTGTTGCGAATAATCGACTGCGCTATGTGTTGCATCATAATGGTCTTGCCGGCCTTGGGCGGCGCTACAATCAAACCTCGCTGACCACGTCCGATAGGGGAGATCAGGTCAATAATTCGGCCAGTTAAATCTTCGGTAGACCCATTGCCAGATTCTAAAGTTAGGCGGTCGTCCGGAAACAGCGGCGTAAGGTTCTCGAATAAAATCTTGTTGCGCACATTCTCCGGTGCGTCGTAGTTTATTTCGTCGACTTTGAGCATCGCAAAATAACGTTCACCGTCTTTTGGAGGACGGATTTTTCCCGCTATGGCATCGCCAGTGCGGAGGTTAAAACGTCTGATTTGGCTCGGTGAAACATAGATGTCGTCGGGGCCAGCGAGATAGGAAGAACCGGCGGAACGCAAAAAGCCAAAGCCATCTGGCAGTATCTCTAAAACGCCATTGCCATAGATATCCTCACCGCCTTTTGCGTGGCGTTTGAGCATAGAAAAAATAATGTCTTGCTTGCGAGATCTTGCAAGGTTGTCGAGTCCCATGGACTCGGCGAGTTCGATAAGTTCAGCAATGGGTTTAATTTTTAGTTCGGATAAGTTCATAGGATGGTTTTTTCGCTTTTTCGGGCGCACCGGACGGGCGGCCACGTATATTTTCTAGTCGAGAAAGTAGGTGTGATTTAACTTAGGAAGTCATACGTCGAATCGCGCATGACTTTAGAAGACACTTGTTTAGGCCTGAGTATAGCCGCACCGCAACAAAGCGCAAGGTATTTTTTGGTCGCCACAATAGTGGCGGTCGATTTTTAAACGAAACTGTCGACGAACTCCACCAGTTGAGATTTTGATAGTGCGCCGACCTTAGTCGCTTCGATGCTACCGTTTTTAAACACCAACAGCGTGGGTATCCCACGCACATTGTACTTAGCGGCAGTTTCGGGGTTGCTGTCGACGTCTATCTTGCAGACTTTTATACGGCCCGCATATTCATCCGAAAGCTCTTCAAGCAATGGCGCAATCATCTTGCAAGGTCCACACCAAGCCGCCCAAAAATCAATCAGCGCGGGTATCTCTGATTGCAGGACATCGCTCTCAAAACTGGTGTCAGTAACATGGA
>CALGJN010000164.1:0-3601 GCA_937920185.1 uncultured Cellvibrionales bacterium
AATAGGTTCGATGAGCCGCTAAGATTTTAGCGGCTTTTTTATGCCGCCTACTTTTCTTTACAAGCATCTTTACAAGCATCTTTACAAGCATCTTTACCAGCATCTTTACCAGCATCTTTATGCCCGTATCACTGACGCCTCGCTATGGTATTACAGTTGCATTTCAGGCGCGCATTAAACGGCTAGGTTTGTGCGACTAGCCGTTATGTTTGTAGCGAGAGATCGCCAAGCGGTCATGACGATGTTGGACGGTCGCCCAGAGCGGATTATTTACCGCAACACCTCGGTCGCCGCCGATGCCCTAGCGTTCTGTAGATAGTCACAGAGGTACTCGACGCCCTCTAACAAGCGCGGCGACTGCCGCTGCATCAGATCCGGCGGCACCAGATACAGATGCCGATTGGCAACCGCGCTAATCCCAGACCACCGCAGCCACTGACTGCGCCAGCGATCCAGATCAGCTAACTTTCCACTGCTGACAATGACCTCGGGATCGGCGGCAATCACGCCCTCTATACCCACCGAGGGCGCAATGGGAACCGCGTCGTGAAAAATATTTCGACCGCCGCACAACCTGATCACATCGCTAACCAGGTGCTGACCGTTTAAGGTCATCAATGGATCGCTCCATATTTGATAGAACACAGCGACCGGTTGTCGGCCTCGATAAGTCTCCGATAGGGCATTAATTTGATCGCTGAATTCGCTCGCCAACACCTCGGCCTGCGCGGCGATACCGAGAAGCGCACCCAACCGCCGATACAACGGCGGAATCGCATCTATTTTTTCGGTTTCAACTGCGAACACCGTCAGCCCCAACTCCCGCAGACGACCAATCATTTGCATGCCATTGCCCGATTGCCAAGCAACTACCAAGTCGGGCTTTAACGCTAGGATCAACTCGAAATTAGCCGCCGCGTGATTATTCACCCGCGGTATATCTTGCGCCGCTGGTGGGTACAGGCTGTACTCGTCGACGCCGACGATTTTATCCCCTACTCCGAGGTGAAACAGCACCTCGGTTAGATTCGGAGACAGGCTGACAATCCGCTCGGCCGGCGCCACCAGTGAGACCTCGACAGCGGTGTCGTCGCTGACCACGATCGCCGCTGACGGACGCTCACCGGCGACCGCCGAGCAGGCCAATAGCAACAGCAGCGGTAGCAATGCAAAAACGCCCATCAACTGATGACCATCAGTTGATGGGTAATCGGGTGCTCACCGATCTCGACATCGACGCCGAAAACTTGATCGATTACCGCCCGCGTCAACACCTCAGCGGGTGTCCCTTGAGCGGCTATTCTCCCCCCATCCAAAACCAGTATTTTATCGGCACAGCGCGCCGCTAAGTTGAGGTCGTGCAACACCATCACCACGCCGATACCACTGCCCGCCAGTTCGCGGACCAGCGCCAGGGTCAATTGCTGGTGCGCCAGATCAAAGGCTGAGGTCGGCTCATCGAGAATCAAAAATCGCTCCCCGAGGCTCGATGGCTCGCTAATTTGCGCCAACACCCGCGCCAACTGCACCCGCTGGCGTTCGCCACCAGACATCTGGGTATAAAAGCGCTTTTGTAAATATTTGGCATCCACTCGGGCGAGAGCCCGATCGACGATCTGCGCGTCGCGCTGGATTCCGGTGCGGTGAGGTATGCGCCCAAGATGAACCACTTCGGCAGCGGTAAACGGAAAATTTAACACGCTGTGCTGGGGCAGTGCTGCGAGGATCCTGGCTTTGTCACCGACCGCCCACGAAGCGAGTTCTCGGTGGTTTAATCGCACCTCGCCGGAGGTCTGCACCAGGTCGCCAATCAGCACCTTTAACAGACTCGACTTGCCCGCGCCGTTGGGGCCGACCACCACGGTGACCTCTCCGGCATTGGCGACAAAGCTCAGATCGCGCAGTAAATCAAACCCCGATACCCGAAGGCTGAGATTGTCGACGGCAATCACCACAACTGCAACTCCTTGCGCTGTCGAACCAGCAAGCCAATAAACAATGGCGCACCAATCAGCGCAGTGAGGATACCGATGGGTAATTCTGCCGGCGAGGCCACGACGCGCGCCAAGGTATCGGCAATAATCAGCAACATCGCGCCACCCAGTGCCGATGCCGGCAGCAGCCAACGGTGGTCGGGGCCAATCAACAGCCGGATTAAGTGGGGCACAACCAAACCGACGAACCCAATCAGCCCTGCGACTGCCACAGCCATGCCAATACCTAGAGCGGTGGCGACAATCAGCTGCCGTTTGACGCGCTGCACATTGATGCCCAAATGCCGCGCTTCGGATTCGCCGAGCAGCAGGGCGTTGAGCGCCAGACCTACGCGTGGCAACGCCACTAAAAGCACGCACAGTGCCACCGCCACCGGCAGCAATCGACTCCAGTTGGCGGTACTCAAATTGCCCATTTGCCAGATACTCATCTGTCGGAGAAGCGCGTCGTTGGAGAAATAACTAAGTAACCCATTGAGCGATCCAGCAATCGCCCCAATGGCAATACCAGCCAATAACATGGTAGTGACCGAGGTGCCAAATTCAGACGTTGCCAAGCGGTACACCAGCAGTGTGGCCAGCAACCCGCCGGCAAAGGCACCGAAAGCCACCACCGACAAACCCATCCAAGCATTCGCCTGCAACAGCCCTGCCGAAAAGACGATGGCTAAACTGGCACCCACCGAGGCGCCGCTCGACACGCCAATCAACGAGGGGTCGGCGAGGGGATTGCGAAATAAGCCCTGCATCACCGCCCCGCTCAGGGCAAGTATGGCGCCAATGCACAGCGCCAGCAGTATGCGCGGCAGGCGAATATCAAACACGATGGTGTGAAAATTATCGGCTCGCGGGCCTTGCGCCTGCCCGATCAACGTGCGCCACAGGTCTTCCACGGAGAGCTCGACAGTGCCGAGGGTCAAGGCTAGGCACAGCACCCCAAGCAATGCTGACAACAGCGCGGCGATCAGCACTTGCGGCGCGACATATCGCATCTTATGCGCGCGGTTGTCTATGGCGTGGGATCAAAAGTCGACGCCACGTCGCGCCATAATACCGGCGTTGTAGGCGTGCTTGACTTCCTTTAACTCAGACACGGTATCGGCCCACTCGATCAGTGCGCTACCGCCGCCGCGGCCGGTCACGACCACGCTTTGATTGTCTGGCCGATCGCTCAGCGCCGCCATGACCATCGCCTGATCGAGGTATTTAAAACTGAGCATGTAGGTCAACTCGTCGAGTACAACTAGGTGATAGCTCGGATCGGATAGCATCTGCGCAGCCACTTCCCAGGTCCTGACGGCCGCTTCGATATCACCAGAGCGGTCTTGAGTGTCCCAGGTAAATCCGGTACCCATCTGATAAAAGGTCACCTCGGGGCACTTGTCGCGCACGTATATTTCCTCGCCCGACAACTGCTCACCCTTGATAAATTGCACCACGCCAACGCGAAGATCATAGCCCAGCGCGCGCATTACCATACCAAAAGCAGAGCTCGACTTGCCCTTGCCGTTACCGGTCAGCAGGATCGACACGCCGCGCTCGACATCGGCAGAGGCGATCGTGGCGTCGACGCTGTCTTTAAGTTTTTCCATTTTGCGCTGGTGCGA
>CALGJN010000165.1:0-1431 GCA_937920185.1 uncultured Cellvibrionales bacterium
TCACGCGTGCAATTCTTATAATCGCCGAACCGTAGCGCAGGGCTTGTCGATTGAACCTCACTGTTATTACTCTTTTGCTAGCACACTCGATACGCTGTTAGTCCTGCAAGCCTCCGAAACGACTATAGTAGCTAGATGACGCTTTGGGCAACATACCTTGCGTGGTCTGCATATTATTGCGTAAAAAAGCGATTGCCGGTTCATGGGTTAAGCGGTAGAGTTTTGCGGTCAGCATTGAGGCTGCGCGTCCGGGCCAATTGCCTGGCAGAACCTGACGGGGAAGATCGGTATCTTTGAGCAGGATACGGCGATACTCGTGGATCAACAGGGTGCGTATCTGAAAGGCATCTTCTGGTTGCAGTGACTTGGCGCGAGACACCGCGTTGAAGACCGGTTTAAATGTTCCAAGAAATTGATTGTATCTGGCGGCCAATTGCTCCAAAGCCCAGCAATCTTTCACCATTTCGTTTAAAACTTGATCAGATTCTATCTCATCCGTGGTGGCGCGCATGACCGCCACGCGATCGGTTAGGTGTAACTCATTTAGCGTCTCGTCCAGCGATTGCCGATTGGCGCCAGGACAGGCCATTAAGCCGCTTCCTAGATTGCCGAAGCCGAGCCACTGAAGCTCGCGACGAAGCGTTTCGCGAGAGCTTTCAGCGACCGACCCAGTAAAGACCAGGGTCCACTGTCCATCCCAGTTGCACGGGCTCTCGACATAGATTCGTCGCGCGGCTTTTTCGTAGTGGCGTAACCCGTAGTCGGTAAAACTATAATAACTGCGTCGTCCGGACGGCGCCGACGTTAGCCATCCATCTTGACTGTTGCGGTAGACTGCGGTTCGTACCAACCTGCTGTTGATTCCAAAGGGTTTGAGTGCAGTGATGAGACTGCCGAGCCAAACGCTGTTGCCATGTTGCGAAATCGAGTCGCCAAATACGGTGATAATTAACGAACCACCTCGAATAGGTCGCCGAAGCCGAAAATCCTCGAGAAGTGTTTCTACAGTTTTGAGTTTTTGCATGTGTTTGCGAACTGCGGTGTTGAGCGACAGGCCGCCTAGTTTACGTTGACTTGTGGCTGACGACAATCGAGCCGATTAAATCAGTCATGGCGTGTTTTTGTGGGAGAATTTTCAGTGATTGAAAGCGCGCCGCAGACCGACAAAAATCATCTAGCTATTAGCTATGCTAAGCTAGGCGCGCTAGATCCTCTGGTTGCTTCAAACTGCTGCTATATTTGCAGCGGGTGCCGCGTGAATATCCGCATATCATCGCAGTATGGTATGCCTAGATTTTGGACCATACCGATGAAGTTAGACCGTATTACATTGGTGGGTATGGTGGCAATGACGGCGGTTTCGACTGACCTCTATCTCTCCGGAATACCGTTAATCGTGGCTGAGTTCAATGCCACTGAAGCCGATGGCCA
>CALGJN010000166.1:0-4498 GCA_937920185.1 uncultured Cellvibrionales bacterium
GGATTGCCGCCCGAGGGGGCTCCTCTAAAGGCGCTGTAGATCAGGTTGTAGATGAAAAGTAACTGCGAAATACCCACGACAATAGCAACAACGGTAATAAATTCATTTAGGCTGTGCGCCGACTGTGGAATAAATTGATAATCCTCGGACAGATAATAGCGCCTTGGCATCCCCTGAATGCCCAAATAGTGCATGGGAAAGTAAATCAGATAGGTACCCAGAAAGGTGATCCAAAAGTGTAGTTTGCCAATCCCATCGTGGAGCATGCGGCCGGTGACTTTTGGGTACCAATGATAAATCGCGCCAAAGACCACTAAAATCGGCGCAACGCCCATCACCATATGAAAGTGCGCGACCACAAAATAGGTGTCGGACAACGGAATGTCGACCACCACGTTACCCAAAAATAAACCGGTCAGCCCACCCACCAAAAAAGTCACGATAAACGCCAGAGAAAACAGCATCGGCACCGTCAGATGGATGTTGCCGCGCCACAGTGTCAGTAGCCAGTTGTAGACTTTGAGCGCGGTTGGTACGGCGATCACTAGGGTGGTAACGGCAAAGAAAAAACCAAAGTAGGGATTCATGCCGCTAACGTACATGTGGTGTGCCCAAACGATAAAACTCAGACCGCCTATCCAAACGATCGCCCACACCATCATGCGATAACCAAAGATGCTGCGCCGCGCGTGGACGCTAATCAAGTCGGACACTAAGCCAAAGGCAGGCAGCGCGACAATGTACACCTCTGGGTGCCCAAAGAACCAAAATAAATGCTGGAACAATATTGGACTACCGCCGGTGTGCTCGGTCTTAATGCCAAATTGCAGCATGTCCGGCATGAAAAAGCTGGTGCCGATGGTTTGATCCAACAACATCATCACACCGCTGACGAACAGCGCCGGAAAGGCCAACAAAGCCAAAATAGTGGCGACAAAAATGCCCCAAACGGTGAGTGGCATTCTGAATAGGGTCATGCCGTGGGTGCGCGCTTGGAGCACCGTGGTCACGTAGTTGAGTCCGCCCATGGTCGCCGCCACGATAAATATAATCAACGACACCAACATCAGGATGATGCCCCACTCTGAACCCGGCGTGCCAGCGGTGATCGCCTGTGGTGGATACAGCGTCCAACCGGCACCGGTGGGGCCTCCTGGGACAAAAAAACTGGCGACTAGAACGATCACCGAGACAAAGTAAAACCACACGCTGAGCATGTTGACGAACGGGAAGACCATGTCTCGAGCGCCGACCATCAACGGGATCAGATAGTTGCCAAAACCACCCAAAAACAATGCTGTTAGCAAGTAGATCACCATGATCATGCCATGCATCGTCATCGCCTGATAATACTCGCTGGCATCCATATCGATGCTGCCCGGAAATCCGATCTGCATTCGCATCATCGCCGATAGCACCAGTGCCACAAGGCCGATACCAATAGCGATTAACGAATACTGGACGGCGATCACTTTGTGATCTTGGCTCCAGATGTAGCGACTCCAAAAACTTGTCGGGTCGTGCAACTCTTCATGTTCCGCGTCATCGGCATAGGCCATAACTCACTCCTCGGTTTTCGGTATGGCGGGATCCGCTATCGCCCGATTCGATGTCAATGAGGCAATGTAGGCCACCAATCCCCCTAACTCCTCAGGGCTCAGCGCATAAGCGGCCATGATTGGTGGGTAATCGGCAACAATTTGCGCCGCCGGATGGACAATCGATTGGATCAGATAATCGGCATCAACCCACACCTGGCTGCCGTCGATGAGCGTTTCTTGACGATGAAAAAGATCCAGCCACGTCGGCCCCAAACCCGCGCTACCATCGACGCTGTGACAGGCGAGGCAGCCGTATGTGGTAGCGCTGCGCTCGCCAATCGCCAGGTCACCCTCCATGCCATCCAACACGCCATCGCTGGCGATCTCGGCAGTTATTTTCAGGTTAGCCGCCGGCCCAAGGTCGGTGGGTGGACTGGTATTCTTGGCTGACCCAGTATCTAGATCTAAACTGGTCGTAATATCTAAACTGGTCTCTGTCTCTAAACTAGCCTCTACATCTAAGCTGGTCTCTGTCTCTAAACTAGCCTCTGTCTCTAAACTAGTCTCTGTATCTGAGCTAGAGTCGGCATCTGAGCTGGGGGCTAGTGACGATAAAGATGCGATATAGGCCACTAGGCTGTCGAGCTGTTCGCCACTCAGCGCATAGGCCACCATCACCGCCGGATAGCCTTCAACAATTTTGGCGGCCGGATTGACGATCGATTCAACGAGGTAGGCATCATCAACCACAACTTGGCTGCCATCGGCTAGATTTTCAGAACTACCGTAGAGGTCTAACCAGCCGGGCCCAAGAGCGGCTGAACCATCGACACTATGGCAGGCCAGACAGCCGCGACTGGACGCCAGACGTTGACCTTGGGCGACAATGCCCTCGACGGTACCGCCGGTGAGTACTTCGGCAAAGGTCTTTTGCGACGACAACCATGCTTGATAGGTGGCGAGCTCATCGACAACGATCTGACCGCGCATATTGTAATGGCCAATACCACAGTACTCGGCACAGGCGATATCAAAGGTGCCAAGCACCGTCGGAGTAAACCAAAAATACGTCATCTGTCCTGGAATCAGGTCCATCTTGGCGCGAAAATCGGGCACATAAAAATCGTGTAGTACGTCTTTTGACCTCAGATTGACCTTTACGGGTTGATCGATAGGCAGGTGCATCTGACTGCCTGCGACGAGAATGTCGTCCTGCCCTGCTGGGTCGTCGGGGTCGATACCAAAGGTATTTTTGTCGTTCATATGGCCGATACTGGTACGGCCAAATTCGTCGTCTTCGCCGGGCAGTCGATAGCTCCAGCGCCACTGCTCGCCCACCGCTTCAAACTCACTGGCATCTTTTGGCACGTGCACAAAGTCGCTGTACACCACTAACCCAGGTGCCAGAAGAATGACTATCCCTAACGTGGTAATGGCGATCAACCACCACTCAAGTTTTTTGTTGTCGCGTTGGTATTCAGATCGGCGACCGGGCACTGCTCGGTATCGATACACGCAGTAGGCCATGAAACCTACGATTGCGACAAAAAAGATACCCGTGATCAAAAATGTCATGGCAATAGTGGTATCGATAGACTGCCAATTCGATGCCAGAGGCGTTGCCTGCCAGGGACTCAGAAAGTGAAAAAGAACCGACGCAATAACAATAACGAGTAAGATAACTGCAAACGTCATACCTATTCGACCCCAATCATCAAGGGCGAGCGGCTGGCAACTTCGCTTTGCCCAAAAGACACAAGTGCTACTTTTGGCCATGCCATTATCGACGTATTGCCGCGGCCATCCTTTGCCAAAACTACCATTCGCTGAAATGTAACTTACCACCTGCTTTCGGTTAGCCTAATTACCTAGCCGTCATCGGCATGTAGGTAGGTTTACCTAATCTGTAGCCTATCTCCCGCTTTTTTTCGGGTAAATAGGTACTCATACCTATATTCACGATTCCACAGCGCATATTTTAGATTGAGTACGTCCAGCCAACAGAACTAAAAGCCACCTAAAACCGTCATCCAGCGACAAAACTCTTGGCTGTTAGCGCCCACGTTGCGCTATAGCGATCAGGCACTGTGCTTGCTGATAAGATTTAATACAGAAAAATCATATAAAAAGCATTGCCTCATCGAGGCACTTTTTTTAGGATGGAGGTTCTTGGTATTTATTGGGGCCGGTGCCATGCAAAAAACTATAAAAATAATCCTGTTAATGCTCTTGACCTCCGCCAGTCCAGTGACCTATTCGGCCGATGATGAGCCCTCAGCACCGACGTCCCTGAAAAGTGGCGTTGGCGCCGTTTATACTCTAGTGGTGGCAGCAGATAATCCACAGACCTATAACGCGTACCTCAGAGAGAATACCGAAATATTTGAATCGTGGGGCATGCTGGCCGCTGGAACTTGCACGACGCAAACCGGCAATGATTACGCCGGGCAAATGTTTGTTTGGGGCGTATATGACTCGGTGCAGAGTGCCATGGAGGAAAGCTCAAGTTTCGACTATAACAACACAACGAGGAAGTTACGATCGCTGCGCGACGCTAAATATACCTCTCTGTTCAGGTCTTTGAAAATGGTTAATTTGGCACCCGGATTTGAACGCATAATGCGACTGCGGGTTAAACCGCAAGACCTCGGCGCCTTGATTTTGGCAGCCCACCAATTCGAAGCCGAAGCGCAGTCAGCGGGGAGCAAAATTCAGGTAGGTTTATTTGCTCCGATTGGCAGCGGCGCCAATGAAACGGGCATGATTCACATGCGCCTGATGGCCGCGAATGCCTCTGACCTTGGCGCAGCGCATGATACGCTCTACGCGAATCCGATCGAGGCCGACAGCGGCTATGGGAAAATTATGGCCATGGCCGAGATCGTGACCGACAACTTAGAAATCTGTGAGCTGATTTACCTCGCGAAATAACCAGTACCCCCTAGGGATCTAGAGCT
>CALGJN010000167.1:0-3982 GCA_937920185.1 uncultured Cellvibrionales bacterium
ATTCGCCGATCACGCCAGTTGAAAATGGCAGTACAGCGTTGACCTCAACACCCGTAAGAGCCGCTAATGTAGCACAGGTTTGGGTCGCATCCTCAAGCCCACGGGACCCAGTACCGGCATTTGCATTGCCCGTATTGACCACCAAATAACGTGGCGCGCAATCTTTTTGCGCCGCCTTGGCAATCGCCACCGGGGCCGCACAGAAGCTATTTTGAGTGTACAAAGCGGCAAATGTCGCTCCCTCACACAGCGCCATTACCACCAGATCTCTGCGCCCAACCACCTTGATACCGGCTCGCGCCGTACCGAGTTCAAAGCCCATTACCGGGTGCATGATCGGAAGACTCATATCACCTGTCGCCATAGTCGCCACCTCTCTCATGGTTGTTAGCGCGCGGTATGCTCATCACTGGACGCGGGCACAGTCCGCCGCCAGCGCTTATATCTTGCCGCAACACTGTTTGTATTTCTTACCTGACTGACAAGGGCAGGGGTCGTTGCGGCCAACTTTTTCCCCCAAACGTTGAATCGGCTTGCGGGTTTGGGCTCGAGAGTCAGACGGTTTCTGATCCGCCGATCCAGTCTCTGGGTTCTGTTTGTGTTGATATTCTAGATTGGACTGTTCATTTCTACGCTGCTTCTCGAGACGCGCCATATCTTGTTCAGAGGCAATTTCTATATGGCTGAGGAAGCGAATCGTATCGTACTTAATCTTCCCCAACAGCTCTTCAAATAGAGCAAAAGATTCGCGCTTATACTCCTGTTTAGGGTTTTTTTGGGCGTATGCACGAAGTCCAATACTCTGGCGTAATTGATCCATAGTCGCGAGATGTTCTTTCCATAAATTATCCAATACCTGGAGCATTATTTGCCGTTCGACTTCGCGCAAATAATCACCCACGTGACCGTGTCGCTGCTCATAGCCGAGTTGCACCTCATCCAAAATACGCGTTCGAAGCGCGCTCTCATCCAGCCGATTATCTTGATCTAACCACGTTTGCAAGGGTACTTTGACCGCAAAATCAGTCTCTAAAGAACGTTCTAAGCCGGCGATATCCCACTGTTCATCGAGACTGTCCGGGGTGATATGGCCATCCACGCATTCCGTCACTACGTCGACGCGAATCGCGCTAATGATATCCGAAATATCCTCATCTTCGAGAAGATCATTGCGCTGTTGGTAGATGACTTGGCGCTGGTCATTGGCAACATCGTCATATTCCAGTAAGTGCTTGCGCATATCAAAATTACGCCCCTCGACCTTGCGCTGCGCCTTGATAATGGCGTTCGTGACCATGCGATGCTCGATCGCTTCACCCTGCTCCATACCCAGGCTGCGCATCATATTTTTGACTCGGTCAGAGGCAAAAAGGCGCATCAATGGGTCCTCCAACGAGAGGTAGAAACGCGATACGCCTGGATCACCTTGACGACCAGAACGGCCGCGCAATTGATTGTCAATACGCCGAGATTCGTGGCGCTCCGTGCCAATAATATGCAGACCACCGGCAGCTATGACGGTCTGCTGTCGAACTTTCCAAGCTTCCCGCCGCGCCTCTATTTCAGTGCTGGTGGCATCGGCGAGCGCGTTTAATTCGGCATCCAAATTACCACCGAGCACGATATCGGTGCCCCGTCCGGCCATATTGGTAGCAATCGTGATAGCCCCTGGACGACCAGCATTGACAATGATACTTGCCTCACGCTCGTGTTGTTTGGCGTTTAAAACATTGTGCTCAATCTTGTTTTTGGTCAGGATGCCGGAGAGTAACTCTGAGGTTTCGACCGATGCCGTACCGACAAGTACCGGCGCACCATTCGCCACGGTATCGCGTATGTCCTCGATCACCGCGTCAAATTTTTCGCCCTGGGTACAATAGATCAAATCGTTAAGATCGTCGCGATTAACGTCGACATTGGTGGGAATCACCATGACATCGAGGCCATAGATTTGCTGAAATTCAAACGCCTCGGTATCCGCAGTACCGGTCATACCCGCCAGCTTGCTATACAGTCGAAAATAATTCTGAAAGGTGGTCGATGCCAGAGTCTGGCTTTCCTGTTGAATATTGAGTTGCTCTTTGGCCTCAATAGCCTGATGTAAACCTTCGGACAACCTGCGCCCCGGCATGGTACGGCCAGTGTGTTCGTCAATCAGCACCACCTGGCCATCCTGAACGATATATTCAACATCGTTGTGGAACAAATACCGGGCACGCAACGCTGACGATATATGGTGTAACAGGCCTAGATTCGACGCCTGATAAAGACTCTCCTGCGGATCGAGTAATTCGGCACCGATCAGAGCCTGCTCAACGCGTTGATGGCCGTCTTCGGTCAATTCAACCTGCCGCGTCTTTTCGTCGACACTAAAGTCGCCTGATTGGTCATCCGTTTCCTGCGTCAGGCTAACGGTCAAGGCGTTGATGCTTCGGTATAATTCAGAGCTATCCTGAGCCGCTCCTGAAATAATCAGTGGCGTGCGTGCCTCGTCGATGAGGATTGAATCAACCTCATCGATGATCGCGTAGTGCAGGCCGCGCTGAGATTTTTCCTCGAGTCGAAGCGCCATGTTGTCGCGCAGGTAATCAAAACCAAATTCGTTATTCGTGCCGTAGGTGATATCGGCTGCGTACGCCTGTTGCCGACTGCAAGGTTGCAGATTATTACCGTCGCCAGCAGCCACATAAAATGAATTGGCAATCTCAGGCCCACGAAACGACTGCACCACGCCGACAGACAACCCCAGTGCGGTATATAGCGGCGCCATCCATTGCGCGTCACGTTTCGCGAGGTAATCATTGACGGTGATTACATGCACACCGGCAGCTGGCAGAGCATTCAAATATGCGGCCAGTGTCGCCACCAGGGTTTTACCCTCACCGGTGCGCATCTCGGCGATCCGTCCCTCGTGCAGAGTCACTCCACCGATGATCTGTACGTCAAAATGACGCATCCCGAGGGTTCTATTGGCGGTCTCTCGGACCGTCGCAAAGGCCTCGGGAAGTAACATTTCAACGCTTTCACCGCTCGCCAAGCGCTGTCTTAAATCGACCGTCTTGCCGGCTAACTGTGCATCGTCTAACGCGCCTAGCGATACTTCTAAGGCGTTGACCTTTTTAACAATTGTGTTTATTCGACGAAGATCCCGAGCATTTTTACTGCCCAGCACTTTTTTCAGCATATTGGCTAACATCAAAACCTTTCCCAAGACTGTGATTAAGAAAATCGACCCGCGATAAGCGCGATTCGATGAACGCTTTGGAGGTGGAACTGAGGTGAGGCTTAGCGGATAGTGCGGTGAATATATGTAGAGGGATCGACCGTGCGGCCATTTTTATACACTTCAAAATGTACATGGGGGCCTGTGGAGCGCCCCGTGCTGCCCATTTTTGCAATCACTTCGCCTTTTTTGACGATGGCGCCGAGCTTGGCCATATTTTCTTTGTTGTGGGCATAACGGGTCACATAACCGTCGCTGTGGTTCACTTCGACCATTTGCCCATAACCACTACGGGTGCCCGACCAAGTCACCACTCCGGAGGCCACGGCAATTACAGAAGAGCCTTCCCGCCCGGCGAAATCGACGCCGTTGTGCCAGCGTTGTTTGCCGTGAAACGGATCGGTTCGCATGCCATACTCAGACGATAGCCAGCCCTTCAATATCGGTCGCCCAGCCACCGTACTCTCGGTTTTGAGTCGGTTGTCCGCCATCATTGACTGCAACACATTGAGTTGCGCCTCGCGATCGCTCAGGCTGTTATCCATCGACGCAAAGAGCATTTTCAACTCGTCCTGGGACGACATCGAGCGGGTCACTTCAGCATCCAATTGCTCATCGGGACCGCCGAGCCCAGCAGACCGAGAAAAATCAAACTCGCCCTCTTGCAAACTGGCGATCTGAGTCAACTGTTCGCCCAATGCATCGAGTCTGACTAGCCGCGAGCGCATTTGCGCCAGCTTGACCGTCATCGCCGACAGC
>CALGJN010000168.1:0-3828 GCA_937920185.1 uncultured Cellvibrionales bacterium
CCGGCGGTATTGCCGCCTCCGAGTGCTCCCGGTTGACTGACCTCATTGGTCGCCGAAATGCTCACCGAGATTGTGCCGTGGGTCACCGCCACAGCAGACACGCGAACGTTGCGATTGATGACCGCAGTGCCGGTTCGCGAGTTAATCACCACGCGCGCTGGCGGCTCACCGGGAACCACCTCTAAATTTTCGATCATGCTGACAAAGGCAACCCGCTGGGATGGATCGCGGGGTGCCTGTACGGCGATGGAGACACCGTCGATCGCATTCGCTGTGCCAGCCCCAAAGTTGTCATTGATGGCTATCGAAACCGCGTTGGAGGTCGAAAAATCAAACTCGCGAACGTTGAGCACAATGTGATCAGAATCTTCAAATGGGTTGGGCACCATGCGCTCGACCATCGCGCCATTGGGAATCCGCCCGGCGGTCGGGACGCCGACCTGTAGTTCGGCGCCGGCCGCGTTAGCGGTTATACCGGTGACCGTTAATGGGCCCTGCGCCAGCGCATAGACTTCACCGTCTACACCGCGCATTTCAGTCATAACCAGGGTGCCCCCACGCAGCGATTCCGCGACCCCAATCGCCGAAACATTGATGTCGACTCGCTGACCGGGTTTGGCAAATGGTGGTAACTCTCCGGTGACCATGACGCCGGCCACGTTCTCTAATTTGAGCTCGCCATTGGCCGCGCCAAAAGCAGTCGAAGCGACCTGATCGCCAATGTCAAAATCACTGATTGGACCATCGATGCTAATGCCCAAACCAGACAACGTCGTTCGCAACACCTGCGCCGAAATTTTCAGGTCCTTGCCATCGCCGGTGCCGGCCAGACCGACCACCAACCCAAAACCGACAATCTGGTTCGAGCGCACGCCGGCAACGGTGGTCAAATCCTTGATGCGGTCGGCGAAGACCGTGGTGTGAAAGATCGCCAACAGGCACAGTAGGACGTTAAATTTTCTCATTCAAATCTCTCCAGTCGTCCTAAAAGGGCCACAAATTGTAAAGTAATTTAGTGCCCCAGCCGCTCTTGCTGACGCTGCTTAACTCGCCGTCGCCACGATAGGAAATCTGCGCGTTGGCGATCCGATCGGACAAAACGGTATTGTTTGGCTGTATGTCTGCCGGACGAATAATGCCCTTGATACGAACAAATTCACTGCCTTCGGTAAACGCTAACTGCTTCTCGCCTACAATCATCATGTTACCGTTGGCGAATATTTCGACCACCATCGCGGTTACCTTACCCGCCAAATCTTGCGTTTGACTGGCAGTGCCAGAGCCGTCATTGGTGATGCTGGCTTTATTGACCTGATCGGCCGACAGTCCCGCAGCAAAACCGGAACCCGCGCCCAAAATTCGGGCCGCGCGCTGAACGATGTCGGTGCTCAAAACGTCATTCTCAGATTCGCGCGAGGTTTTCAACTCGCCAGACCGACCCGCTCGCATGCTTTCGGTAAACTCAACGGTGACAAGATCTCCAACCTTCATGTTGTTTGGCTGATAAACGCGATGGGTACCGAATAATCCGCGCCCACTATTGAATATAGCGCCGGTTACTTGCTCGTTTCTGGGCTCGGGGATCGGCATCACCGGTGCAAATTCGGCGGTCGGCATCAGCGTCGGCTGGGTGGCACAAGCCCCGAGCAACGAGCATACAAAGAGAATCGCGAGCAATTTCAGCGTCGACATACCTTCAATCCTATAGATTGTTGTTGAGGAATCGCAACATGCCATCGGCCGCCGAGATCGCTTTCGAGTTAACCTCGTAGGCGCGCTGGGTTTCGATCATGTTGACCATTTCTTCAACCACATTGACATTGGAGGCCTCGAGAGCGCCCTGCATCAGCATCCCCGCGCCGTCAGAACCTGGAATACCTACGATCGGCGCGCCACTGGCCACCGATTCCTTCATCAAGTTGCGGCCCATCGGCGACAGCCCTGAATTATTGATGAACCGAGAGACCTGAATCTGGCCTACCTGCGTCGCTCCGCCGCCGTTGGCCAGCTCGACCGTTACCGTGCCATCGCGACCGATAGTAATACCGGCAGCATTCTGAGGAATAGTAATCGCAGGCGTCAGCACTTCGCCTCCGTGCGTCACTAACTGGCCTGTAGAGGACATCTTAAAGGCACCATCTCGGGTATAAGCCATGGTGCCGTCGGCTTGCTGAATAGCAAAATAGCCGTCACCAGAAATCGATACGTCCATCGAATTCTCGGTCTGAATAATATTGCCTTGGGCATGCAGCTTTTCCGTCGCAACTACCCGAGTACCGGTGCCGAGCATCAATCCAGTCGGCGTTTCAGACTGGGCATCTGCCTGGCCACCAGCCGGCGCGACGTTCTGATACAGCAGATCTTCGAAGACCGCCCGATCTTTCTTGTACCCGGTAGTGTTAACGTTCGCCAGATTGTTCGAAATGACCGACATGCGCGTCTGCTGCGCCTGCAATCCGGTCTTGGCTATCCAAAGTGATGCATCCACTTGCCTTCTCCTCTCGTTAGCGTCGGCTCGAAGTCACCTGACCCAATCCCTAACCGCTAAAGTATTCTTCCGCCCTGTCGATATACACACAGGACAGGCGTTAAATCTCTCTCAACTACAAGTAATGCAAATTTGATGCCAAGTGGCACAACCACGCCGCTTTTCAGCGTATTGCCCGTTTTAAATCATATAGTTAGAAAAATCAGCTTGATTTGAGAACTGCCGCTGCAACACCACCGGCGAACGATTGCCGCTCTTGATTGCCGCTATGTCAGTATTGCGTCACACCGTGGCGCGAGTCCGTCGACGCTACAGTCATGCATAGCCGACCGGCAACATCGCAACGCATCATCGGCTCAGGCCATGGTAGCGACATTGCCTCCGCGGCACCTATTACCCAGATATTGCACAGACGGCGTAGCTAAAGAGCCTATCAGGAGGTCGTGGAGCGCTAGAGGGTGACAGAATCGAGAGGGTGCGAATGCCGCACAATTCTCGGGGCCGGCAAAATCCTATCGTTTAGGAGATCTTCATCATCGTAGATCCAGACTTGTCGATGCCCTGAATCTCTTTGATCATTTTGATTTGCATTTCAAACTGGCGCGTGAAGTCCATCATTTTTACCATGGTATCGATCACGCTGACGTTACTCCCTTCGAGGGCACCGCTGCGAACCGATACTGGCTCGGGGCCGGTATCAAAATCCTGACCTTTTAAGGCTGCCTCGGCAGGCTCATAAAGACCGTCCGGGCGACGCACCAACGTGGTCTCGCTAGCATCTCGCAACAATAGCTTTGCGATCTCGGCGGGCGCCTCATTCGGATTGGTCGGCGAAGACGCTAAGATGGTGCCATCGGCAGTGACCGAGAACAACTTGCCTTCCGGCATAGTGATGGTGCCGCCCTCACCCAAAATCACCTGCCCAGCCATGTTTTCTAGCAGACCGGCACCTGATACACGCAGGTCACCACGGCGAGTAAAGGCGGTAGTTCCATCTGCGGCTTGAACACCGAGCACCGTTGACTTGACCATAGAAATGTCGAGCGCACGACCGGTCTCCATAATCGACCCAGGCTTGAGCTTGATAGTATCTTCCAGAACCAGTGCCGGCTGAAAGCGAGAAAATCCAGGGCCTTCAATCTTGACCGCCGAAGTGGCAGCTTCAAAGCTCTCTTTGAAGCCCACGGTGGTGGCGTTGGCCATCGAGTTGGTGATCGAGGCACGCACTTTGGCCTGTTCTTTGACCGATGCCAGAGCTACAAACGCTAACTTATCCATTTTTTATAGCCCCTCTCAAAGAACCATTAACTCAGCACTTAGCCGCGGATGTTAATGATCGT
>CALGJN010000169.1:0-6290 GCA_937920185.1 uncultured Cellvibrionales bacterium
CTGCGGGTTCGAGACTTACCCGCCAAATTTCATTAAAAGCGCTCGGCGGCACTCGCTTTTAGGTCCTTTCTTTGGCAAACTCGGGTTGACGATTTTGCGCAGTTTATCGGCGGTAGCGTCGAGTTTTTTTCGCTTGCTAAGTGTTTTGGGCGCCCCGCTTAACCGTGATCATCGAATAAAAACTAGTTTTTTTTACCGGCTGACGCGGTAGATCAAGGCGCATATTTTATGCTTGAGGCAAAGGAGTTGATGAATGGAATTACGAGACAAGATTATTGTTATTACAGGTGCTGGTAGCGGAATTGGTAGAGCTTTGGCGGTGCGTTTCAAAGCTGAGGGTGCAAAGTGCATCGTGGCCGTTGATATCGATGCGCGAAGTGCTCAGGCGACTGCCGAGTTGGTTTCTGGGGTGGCTATGACCGCCGACGTCGCGATCGAGACAGACGTGCAGCAGGCGATTGAACAAACTGAAAGTGAGATTGGTCCGATCGATCTATTTTGTTCGAATGCTGGCATTGGTTTGGGTGAAGGTCTGAATTCAGCCAACCATGAATGGCAAACTAGTTGGGACGTCAACGTGATGGCGCATCTGTATGCGGCGCGTCACTTAGTGCCTCGTATGGTGGACCGTGGAGGCGGTTATTTCTTAAATACAGCCTCCGCCGCTGGACTCTTGAATCAAATTGGCTGTGCGGCTTACGGCGTGACAAAGCACGCAGCAGTGGGTTTTGGCGAGTGGTTGGCAATTCACCACAAACATCAGGGAATTAAAGTGTCCATGCTCTGCCCACAGGCGGTACGAACACCGATGATTGAAACTGAAAATGACTCAAGTGCAGCGGCTATGAGCAATGGTGTCATCGAGCCGGAAGAACTGGCAGAAAGCGTGGTTGAAGGTCTACGAGACGAGACCTTTATGATTTTGCCGCATCCGATTGTGCTAGAGTACATGCGCAACAAAACATCAAATTACGACCGTTGGATCGGTGGTATGAGTAAATTAATGCGCAGCATCACGGGCATCGACTCTTAGCCTTGCGATTGCTGTGCCGGCCTCGTCAGATCTAGAGTATGAGGTATACCGATAGAGGGTTTGTATGATCAATTTAAGAGAAGTGCTTCGGGTGTTGGTAGATTTTGCAAAACTGGTACCAGTAATGGCGGTTAAACCGCCGCAACCCGAAGTTGCAGTGTCGGTTGCGAGCATTTTTGAGGCCACGGCGGCGCGTTACGCCGACCGAAATATGATCATTTTTGAACAGCAAGAATTCACCTGGAGAGAGTTCAACGAACTTGCCAATCGAATGGCGCGAGCGCTAATAAGTGGCGGTGTTAAGCGCGGGGACAGCATTGCATTGATCATGGAAAATCGTGTTGAAATGCTCGCCTACACGGTGGCTATGCAGAAGCTCGGAGTGATAACGGCGTTTGTTAATCCGGCGCTGAGTGGCACTCAGTTGGCTCACTGTCTGAGCACTGCAAAGGCGGTTAAATGTGTGGTGGGCGAGGAGGTATTTGCCAACTTAGACGCTATTCGCGTGGATATTGGATTGGCCGATGAAGATATTTTGTGGATTGCCGACCAGCGCATGATGGCGGTACCCGAAGGGCTCGAGGATGCTTTGAGTCAACTCGATGGCTACGCCTCTGACAACCTGGCCGATACCTGCGAGATTCTCGCGGGAGATATGGCCTTTTATATTTTTACCTCTGGAACCACCGGTTTACCTAAAGCCGCTAAAATAAGCCACCGCCGTTGGATGTCAGGGGCCTATCCCTACAGCAAGGTAGGTTGTAGAGCCAAACCTAGCGATAGATTCTATATCTGCCTGCCGCTCTACCATGCGACCGGATTTATCTGTGGAGTGGGGAGCTGTTTCTATTCTGGCGCCTCAATTTTTTTACGTCGTAAATTTTCTGGCTCGGCCTTTTGGCCGGATGTGCAGCGCCACAGTATTACCAACTTTATCTATGTGGGCGAACTGTGCCGCTATCTACTAGCTCAACCGCCCTGTCCTGAAGAGCGTAACAACAGTCTCGATCGGGTATTTGGCAATGGCTTGCGCCCAGATATTTGGATGGACTTTAAACAGCGTTTTGGCATCTCGCGTGTGTGCGAATTTTATGGCTCCAGCGAAGGTAATATTGGCTTTGTTAATGGCCTTAACAAAGACCGCACCATGGGTATTTGTGGCGCCAATATAATGCTCGTCAAATATGACATCGACGCCGACAAAATGGTTCGTGATGAACATGGCAAGGTGGTCGAAGTGGCAGTAGGAGAGCCCGGGTTGTTACTCGGTGAGATTGATGATCGCTACAAATTTGACGGCTACACCAATGATAGTGCGTCCGAATCGAAGATTCTTCGTGATTTAGTCAAGCCCGGCGACGCATGGTTCAATACCGGTGATCTGATTTGCCAGGTAGATGTCGGTTTTGCTATGGGCTTGGCTCACTACCAATTTGTCGATCGTGTCGGTGATACCTTCCGCTGGCGTTCGGAAAATGTCTCTACTAACGAAGTTGGCGAAATTATCAACGCCAATCGACAGGTTGAAATGGCCAACGTGTACGGCGTGGATATTCCAGCTGCGGATGGTAAAGCGGGTATGGTATCGCTGGTACTCAAGGATCAAGAGACGTTCGATGTCGAAGAGTTTTCAGCCTATGTGACCAGTAATTTACCCATCTACGCGCAGCCGGTGTTTGTTCGTATTCAACGTGAAGTTGCCACCACCGGTACTTTTAAGTTAGTTAAGGGCGACCTACGCAAACAGGCCTATCATATTGATCGCGTCAGCGATCAACTTTATTACATTGCGCCGCGTGAGCAGCACTATCGGCTTTTCGATCAAGGCGCTTATCAGTCGGTGATTGATGGTACTGCGGGATACTGAGAGTGAATCATTTTTTCATTTCATTATAAACATTAAATAACCAATAGTATCAGGGATATAATATGTCTTTATCAAGTGTATTGTCACTGGAAAAAATCGGCTCTGTAGGTGTTCTCTGGCTCGATCGCGCGGAAAAATACAACGCGCTGTCAAGCGAGGTTTGGCAAGGTATCCCCGATGCGTTGGATCAGTTCGTGGCTGATGAGGCGATTAAGGTGGTGGTGCTTGCAGGCCGAGGAAAGCATTTTTGTGTGGGTATCGATTTGATCGATTCAGGTCTTGGCAACGGCGACGCTGCAGCGCCGTCGGAGGCGGTTGCCAACCTCCGCCAACTCGAGGGCACGGGTCGCTTTCAGGCGGCGATTTCGTCGCTCGCTGAATGTGCCCTCCCAGTGATTGCGGTGATCCATGGTCATTGCCTCGGCGCGGGCATCGACCTGATCAGCGCCTGTGATATTCGCATTAGCAGTGCTTGCGCGAATTTCAGCGTTCGCGAAACGCGTATTGGCTTAGTTGCAGATGTCGGTACGCTGCAACGGCTGCCTAAAATCATATCAGCTGGACATGTGGCTGAGTTAACCTACACCGGCAAGGATATTGGCGCCGCCAGGGCAGAGAAGATTGGCTTGGTTAACGACGTCTATGATTCTTTTGATGCCGCTTATCAGGCGGCGTTGTCGATGGCTTCTGAAATCGGGGCTAATTCAACCCTAGCAGTCCGCGGCAGCAAATTTATTCTTCGCCAGAGCGAGGATTTGACTACCGAACAAAGCCTGTTGTTGAATGGGATGTTTACGTTGATGACCAGTTTGAAATCGAACGACTTGAAAGAGTCGATGGCGGCTTTTGTGGCGCGTCGACCGGCGAAATATACCGGTTCGTAGGCATGCCAGAGCCAGGCCGTCTGTCGCACACCGCAGTTAATCATGGGTTAAAGCCCTTGGGCGTTAGTAGCCACAGTCGGGTGCACCGGGGTGCTATTTTTCGCGCAAAAAAATGACTATCGCCGCTGCCTATTTCACATCACCATATCGCGTGTCGAATTCATGATAAAGGGGAATTTTTCGCCGAGCTTAGCGCTCCAGTACATCACCCAGTATTCAATTTTTTGCATGGCACTCATTGCGAGTTTATCCGGCAATTGCTGCTGCTGTTGATCTAGAAAGTCATGGATCGCCTCAGTATCATTTAAATCCAGAGTTTCGTAGAAACCAATCATGCCGCGGTGAACTTTCGCGCCGCCGAGTACGATGTTGACAAATTCTTTGTGGGTTTGTTCGCTCATGTACCGCAGGTCGGGGACAATACCGTTACTTTTTGCGCTGATGCCGTGGCAGGATGCACAGTTTCGGCCATACAACGTTTGCCCATGTTTGATCGATGCGCTATCCCCACTCGCCTCGTGGCCGAGCGCCATGATAGCGGTTAGCTCGTTACTGGCTAGCGGCGCAGTACGATTAAAATCACCGCGCTTGAACACCAATAGTCTATTTTGATTGACTCTATTGCGTTTCAGTTCTTCGCCAATGGTCAGCATGACCACGCCGCCACTTCCTTGGGCTACGGCAACGTATTGCTCGCCATCGACGGTGTAACTGATAGGGCCTGCTAGTACCGCACTGTCCGATTCAAACTGCCAGAGCTTGTCGCCATTGAACGCGTCGTAAGCGACAAACTGTCCCTCTTGGGTACCCTGAAACACCAGATCGCCAGCGGTACTGAGTATTCCACCATTAGACGGTTTTGGGTGACGGACGCGCCAGCGACTGCGTTTTTCTAGCGGATCCCAAGCAACTAATTCACCATAGACTAGGGCGTCCATCGAAGCCTTCGCGGCGACCCAACTTTTTGGGTCGCGAGATTCATTGATATCGACACCAGTATTCCAGCGATTGATCCGGTAACTGACATCTGCATCGGCGCTAAAATAACCGGGAATATTTTGCAAGGGGATATACATCAGCCCGGTGTTTTGACTGAACGACATGGGTTGCCAATTGTGCGCTCCGTAAGGCGACGGCCAGATATAACTGCCCCCATTATTTTGATAATCAGCGTACTCGGTCTCTACCGGCCGGCCGGTTTTCATGTCAACGTGGCTTGCCCAACTTATCTGGGCGTAGGCATCGGCGGATAAAAGCTCGCCGGTGAGGCGGTCGAGAACATAAAAAAATCCGTTTTTGGGAGCCTGCATAATCACCGAGCGTTCGACACCGTCGATCATCAGTTCGGCTAAAACCAGTTGCTGTGTCGCGGTATAGTCCCAATTGTCTTGAGGCGTAACCTGATAATGCCAAACATATTTTCCAGTATCTGCCTCGAGGGCGAGTATCGAACTTAGGTAGAGGTTGTCGCCGCCGCCGGGGCTGCGAATCTCGCGGTTCCAAGGCGATCCGTTACCAGTGCCTATATAAACTAAGTCTAGCGCTGGGTCATACACCAAAGAATCCCATGCGGTGCCGCCGCCGCCGCCCTCACGATGCCAATAATCACCACTCCATGTCGCCAAAGCAGCTTCTAGCGCTGGACTCTCTTGGGGTTGTTTCGGGTCTTTGGGTACCGTGTAGACTCGCCATCGTCGCTCGCCGGTTACGGCGTCGTAGGCGCTGACAAATCCGCGCGCACCCAACTCGGAGCCGCCATTGCCGATCAGCACCATGCCTTTGACCACCCGCGGTGCGCCCGTAATACTATAGTTGCTCTCTATCGGCGTGGTCTGCACTGACCAGTTGGGCTCTCCGGTCTTAGCATCAATCGCGATCAAGCGACCGTCGAGCGCGCCTAAAAATACTTGTAGTGGCTGGTCTTCGTCGCCTTGCCACAAAGCAACGCCTCGATTTACTGGGCCGCAGCAAGTTTTCACTAGGTGCTTTTTTGACACCTCGGCGTCGAAGTGCCACAACTCTTCACCGGTTTTTGCGTCCAAAGCGTAGGCATGACTCCAACCGGTACTGATGTAGATCACACCGTTGTGAACCAGCGGCGTGGCCTCCATGCCGCGAGCGGTCGAAAAGTCAAACGACCATACGAGGTCGAGCTCGTCGACGTTGTCTTTATTGATCTCATCGAGTGGACTAAAACGCTGTTCGCTGTAGTCCCGTCCGTAGCTCAACCAGTCCGCTCCTGGTTGCTCGATCGCAGCAGTATTGACGACCTCAGCGGTGGCGTATGCCACCGACAAATAAACTAGCAATCCCAGTATAATTTTAAATTGTTGCATGACCCCAACCCTCTTATCGACGCATTGACACGCACAGTATCTAAGAACACTTTTTAATGTAGTCTAGCATCTCAAGTTAACCGCCGCTCGAGAGATTGTAGCGCCTGACAGTTATTAGATTACGCAATGCAGGCGAAAAAAGATCCCGTCATATTGCTCTCGACTTTGAT
>CALGJN010000170.1:0-8387 GCA_937920185.1 uncultured Cellvibrionales bacterium
GATCGACCAAATAGCGAATATTGGTGTCGCCACGAATAAACCAAAGGAGTTCGTGCACAATGGATTTAAAATGGACTTTTTTGGTGGTCACCAAGGGAAACCCAACGGCCAAATCAAAGCGCATCTGATAGCCAAAAACACTCAGCGTTCCAGTGCCGGTACGGTCGTCTTTTCGTACACCAGAATCCCGAATGTGGCGCATCAACTCAAGGTATTGTTGCATAGTATTTAGTCCCGAGATGGCCCAAGGAAAACACGCTGAACGGTTTTACGCATAAACCACAAACCGGCAAGTATCATAGGTACGCATAGCCACTGCCCCCGGGTCATCCAATCGAGCAGATCGATACTCGCCTGTTGACCGGCAAACTGCGCATCCGGTTGGCGCACAAACTCTACCGCGAACCGAGCCACACCATAACCTAACAGGAACAGGCCAGACACCTCGCCATACAGTCGCGGCTTGCGCGCAAACCAACTGATCAGTAAAAACAGCAACAATCCCTCCCCAAACGCCTCGTATAATTGAGAGGGATGGCGGGCTAATTGCTCTGGGTCGGCCGGGAACAACATCCCCCAAGGCGCGTCAGTCGGTCGCCCCCAGAGTTCTTGGCCAATAAAATTGCCCAGTCGACCGAATAGCAGGCCGGTCGGCACCAGCGGGGCGATAAAATCAGTCAAACTGAGAAATGGCACCTGGTACTTTCGCGCAAACAGTAAGGCCGCGCAAATAACCCCGAGCAGACCACCGTGAAACGACATCCCACCCTGCCAGATGCGAAATACCAAGGTCGGGTCATCAAGCCAAGGCCCCAAGCTATAAAACAGCATATAACCCACGCGGCCACCGAGAATAACCCCCCATGCACCATAGACGATAAGGTCTTCAATTTGCACCGGCTTGATCGGCGACCAGGAACGCCGACTGTTGCGCGCGCCCAACTGCCATGCGATAGCAAAGGCAAGCAGATACATCACGCCATACCAATGAATCTGCAGCGGACCAAGGGACAGCGCTACAGGGTCAATTTGCGGATAGGCAAGCATGGCAACCTCCTTATTAAAGTAGGCATGATGATAGCCTTTTATAGATCGGCCTACCACCAGCCAATTGCGTCACTTAGCAGGATGACAAAGCCGCGGGTCGCGGGATAAACTGTCAAAATGTGTCTAATATCCCTCGCCTACAAAGTTGTTCCCGACCTGCAACTGGCAGTCTGCTCTAATCGGGACGAGTTTTATGCACGACCCACCGCAGCTATGGAATGGTGGCCGTCGGCCAATATTTTGGCCGGCCGCGATCTTCAAGCAGGCGGTACCTGGCTGGGGGTATCTGGCGGTGGTCGCTTCGCCGCGGTGACTAACTTCCGCGGCGCATTTGGGCCCGACAAGCCCCTTTCCAGAGGCCGTTTAGTGGCTGATTTTTTGACTTCTGAGGCGTCCGCGGCAGACTGGACCAAGGCCGCGCGCCAACGGGCCAAGCACTATGCCGGATTTAATCTACTGGTATTTGACGGCAACTCGCTGTATTACCTCAACAACTATCAGTCAACCGCCACCGCCCTCGACCCAGGCATCTACGCGATCAGTAATCATAGTCTGGACAGCCCATGGCCCAAGGTCGACTATGCGAAACAACAGCTTAGAGATAATCTAGCGGGCCATGGCCCAGAGCACGAGCGGTTGGCGGAATTGACATCGCTGTTATCGAGGCGCCAACCCTACCCCGATAGCCGCTTACCGGATACCGGCATCCCGCGCGAATGGGAGAAGCGCCTGTCCTCCGCGTTCATCATTAGTGAGGACTATGGAACGCGAGCTGCCACTGGTGTTATGGTCGCTAGTAGCGGAGAGATCGCGGTGATGGAAAATTGCTATGAGCTCGGGATATTCAAGTCTAGCCAGCGGTTTACCTTTCAGCCGTAGGCTCTAAACCACAGACGATTGGTATAATTTTGTCAGCTCTGGTTGACCCAGTTCGCGGGCCAACAAACCCTCCACAGCGGCGGCATCAGACAGCTTTAGCGCACGTTGCGCCAACTCTCGTGCTCGGCTATAGGGGACTTGCAAAAGCATCGACTTGACCTTTGGCAAGCCGCTGGCACTCATCGACAGGTGCCGATATCCCAATCCCGTCAACAGCACTGCCCCCAAAGGATCGCCTGCCAGCTCGCCGCAAACGCTCAATTCACAGCCGGCCGCATTGGCCTGTTCGCAAATAATGTTTAACGCTTGAAGCACGCTGGGGTGCAGCGAGTTATAAAGGTTTGCAACGCGCGGATTATTGCGATCGACTGCCAGCAGGTACTGGGTCAAATCATTGGTTCCCACGGATAAAAATCGAACCCTGCGGCTAAAGGCTTTGACTTGGTAGACCGCCGCTGGTACTTCGATCATGGCTCCCACCGGCGGACGCTCAATCCTCAGTCCCTCCTCGGTGGTCAATTCTTGATAGGCTCGATCAATCAAATCGAGGGCACACTCTAACTCGCCGACGCTGCTGATCATCGGCAACATGATACGTAAATTTTCAAGCCCCTCGGCGGCGCGCAGCATCGCGCGGATCTGCACCAAAAAGATCTCTGGATGATCCAATGAAATACGGATACCACGCCAGCCAAGAAAGGGGTTTTCCTCGTCAATTGGAAAATAGGGTAGCGCCTTATCACCGCCGATATCGAGCGTTCGCATGGTCACAGAGCGAGGTGCAAAGGCCTGCAGTTGTTCTCGATAAATGGCCATTTGCTCGTCTTCGGTAGGGAAACTAGAGCGCATAAAAAATGGTATTTCGGTGCGGTAAAGACCGACGGCCTCGGCACCGCTCCTCAGTGAGCGCAGAGTATCGTGCCGCAAACCGGTGTTGACCCACAGGGCGATGCGTTGCCCGTCGGGCATTTCGCAGGGGATATCGCGCAATTTTTCGAGGTCTTTATTGAGCAATTTTTCTTCGCGTTGACGTTGCAAATAGGCCCGTCGGCAGGTGCGCGAAGGGCGGCTTATCACGGTTCCTTTAAAGCCGTCGACGATCAATTCCTGACCTTCGAGTTCTGCCAGAGGCAGATTGGTCGCCCCCATAATGGTCGGGATGCCAAGTGCTCGAGCGACGATCGCGAGGTGCGAATTACTCGAACCCTTGAGCGAAATAATCCCCATCAGCCGGTTGACCGGGATATCCGCAAGCACCGCAGCGGAGAGATCCTCGCCCACTAGAATCGCTCTTCGGGGCAAGACCGCAGCGGTCATACTGTCTTTTTGCAAGTAGCCTAAAACCCGCTTGCCAAGATCCGATACGTCTGCCGCCCGCTCGCGCAAGTAGACGTCGTCCATCTTCCGAAAGGTTTTCACGTGCTTGAGAATAACCGCGCTCCACGCGGTTTGGGCCGCCTGGCCAGACTCGATCGCAGAGACTACCTCGCCGACCAGCGAACTATCATCGAGCATCCGTATATAGACTTCAAATAACGCGAATTCCTCTGAGCTTAGCTTTTCTTTTAAGCCTGCACCCAAATTCTGCATATCGCTTTTTGCGGCGTCCAAAGCCTCTCGAAAAAGCTTGATTTCACTGGCGCTGTCGGTGCAATAGCGCTCCGGCACCAGCGTCAAGTCGGAGCTTTGCGCGGACAAAACGGCGCGGCCAATGCCGATGCCGGGGCAGCTAGCGATACCGTGAAAAGTTGCCTCGCGACTCTTCCCGCGACCGCTCAATGAAAGGCGTTTGAGGACGCCAGTGGCCTCGGCATGGGCAATCGCGCCAGATAGTTGTGCACTGACGGTGACTACAAAGGCCTCTTCTTCGCTGGCAAAACGTCTCTCGGTGGTCTGCTGTAATACCAAAACGCCCAATACTTTGCGCTGATGGATAATCGGCACACCCAAAAATGAATGGTATGGCGCCTCGCCAGCTTCTTCAAAGTAGACAAAATTAGCGTGCTGGTCAGCGTTCTGTAAATTTAGGGGTTCTTCTCGTGCAGCGACCAACCCCACCAGACCCTCACGCATGCCAAGGCGAATTTTACCGATCGCGGTCTGCCGCAACCCCTCGGTTGCCATCAGCACGTAGCGTTGATCGCGTGGATCAAACAAATACACCGAACACACGCCAGCCGAGAGCGCCGACTTTAGCTCTTTGACGATAATACTCAGCACCTCAGGCAGACTTCGCGCGCTGTTAACGTCCTGAACTATGGCGCGTAAATTCGCTAGCATTGAGATACCTTAGTTTCACTGTGGGCCCGTTGGAGACGGTAATTGTGCGCCGCAAATTCTTTCAGTGCCGCCCGATAAACACCGCGTTTAAACGCCACCACTGCCTCTACCGGATGCCAGTAATTGACCCACTGCCAGTCGTCAAATTCTGGCGACTGAGTGCTGTCAAAGCAAATTTTCGCGGCCGGCGCCTCGAGTCGCAAAAAATACCATTTTTGTTTTTGGCCAACACACACCGGTGCGGGACCCTTGCGCTGCATAGCCGGCGGAATTTTGTAGCGCAGCCAGCGTTTCGAACTGTGGATGACGCTGACATCACTTCGATCAAGACCTATTTCCTCGTGCAATTCGCGGTACAAGGCCTGCTCGGCACTCTCGTCGCTGTCGACTCCGCCCTGGGGAAATTGCCATGCCGACTGCCCTAATCTCTTAGCCCAAAACACTCTGCCGCAGCCATCACTCAAGACAATCGCAACATTCGAACGAAAACCATTTTTATCTAACAACCTGTGTATTCCCTATGGGTTAAATGACGCCGATGTAGATACCGGGCAAACGCCACGATGGCGACAACTTAGTCTTGAGCACCGGCGCGATCGCCGCTATGCTTGCCAGCCTAACAAATATCTCTGAACTGTGGAAATGCCGCTCGCTCTTTTCGACTTAGACAATACGCTAATTGCCGGCGACAGCGACCACAGCTGGGGACAATTCCTGGTTGAAAATGGCTATGTCGATGCGACTCACTATCGACGTAATAACGACAAATACTATCGCGACTACGTCGCCGGCACCCTCGACAACGACGCCTACCTAAAATTCTCGCTGGCGCCTCTGGCCGAGATGCCGATGCACCAACTCGCCGACATGCACGCCGTTTTCATGGACCAATACATAATCCCAATGCATTTACCCAAAGCCGATGAATTACTGCAACAGCACCGCGCGCAAAACGATCGCATAGTGGTCATCACATCGACCAACCGATTCGTCGTCGAACCGATCTGCCACGCTCTTGGGCTTACCGAGATACTGGCGACCGAACTGGTGATCAAAAATGGTCGCTACAGCGGCGATGTCGACGGCGTAGCGACATTTCGCGAAGGCAAGGTAACGCGTTTGACGGCATGGTTAAAACAGCATCGGGAAACGCTTGAAGGAAGCTACTTTTACACCGACTCGATCAACGATTTGGCGCTGCTCGAGTGCGTCGATCAACCCATAGTGGTCGATCCGGATCCGGCATTGCTTAGCGAGGCCGAAAAACGCAACTGGCAAGTCATTTCGCTGCGCCAATAAACCATCGATCCTAGTCCTCGACTAGCGCGCGATAGCCATCAATATCTAACAAATCCTCAACGCTTTGGATATCTTGGGGCTTTAGGCGCATAAACCAACCAAGATCATAGGGCGAGCTGTTAACCATGCTCGGGTCATCTTGCAATCCGGCATTGATCTCGACAACCTCACCGGAGATCGGCGTATAAATATCTGACGCCGCCTTGACCGATTCGACTACAGCGACCTCTGCGCCGGCGTCTATTTGATCGCCAACATCTGGCAACTCAACATACACTACGTCCCCGAGAGCATCTTGGGCATGATCCGTTATACCAAGTAAAACCGATCCATCAGATTCTATTTTTAGCCATTCGTGGCTTTCCGCGTACTTTAATTCTGCGCGAAATTCGCTCATTGCCTTCTCCAGTTTTTAAATGATCCATCTTTAAAATAGTCCAGCAGCTATTTTAACGCGCCCTCGATAGAAATGTAGACTAATTTTAAGCGGCTATTGAGTGGCTTACTCAAACCCGTATAATCTCGGGACTCAACCACGTTCGTATAACTTGGAATAAGCGACATGCATTACCGTTGCATCTGCACCGCCTTGACCCTGAGTCTGATGGCACTCTCCTCCAAGAGCCTTAGCGAGCAACTCAGACTGGTCAATGGGGATATCTTGAATGGTAAATTACTCGACCGGTCGGCCACCCATTTGATTTGGCTGTCGGATAATTTTGGCCCACTAACCATCCAACTGTCGCAGATAACAAACCTTGATGAGTCCTCTAATAATAGCGGCGATATTTCGCCCCCCACAGACCCTAAACCGGGCGCTGCGCCGCGTTATTCTGGCGGTCTATCAATCACCGGTTCCGCCGCCAATGGCAATCAGAGCCGCCGCGATTGGGATATCGACACGACCATCCAGCGACGCACCGTTAAAGCACGCCAAACAATGCAATTCGAATATGAAAATCATAGCCTGGAAGAACAACAGGCCGAAGACAGTTACAGCCTCGGTTATGCCAATGATTGGTTTTACAGTGACCAGTGGTTCTGGCGCAATGAGGCGTCTGTGGGAGCCGATGAAAGGCGAGCTATCGCTAAAACCTACACGCTGGGATCCGCATTGGGACACCAGTTTTGGGATACGCCAAATTCCCGTCTATCGCTGGAGTCTGGTGTCTTGTGGATTGTCGAAGAGGTCGCCGGAAAGAACTCCGACGACCATCTCACTTGGAGTTGGTCGCTGGACTATTCGCATATTTTGTTCGAGCGCATCGAACTCTTTCACCGTCAAGACATCAGGGTCTCAATGCAGCACGCCAAGGATAGCCAGGCGGATATTGACCTTGGCATCAAGGTGCCATTGATCAAAAATTTATTCACCGAACTCAAACTCGAGTTACTCTACGACAATCAACCGGCTCTCGATACAGAGCGCCTCGATAGTCAGTTCTCCATGGGCATCAATTACTCTTGGTAGGCGGCCGGCGTTAAATATGCAACACCGGCTCATCCAACGCAGCCAACTGCTCTCTGAGCATTAATATGTGGTCGCTCCAATAGCGCGCGGAGCCAAACCATGGAAACGCCCGTGGAAAAGCTGGGTCGTCCCAACGTTTCGCCAGCCAAGCACTGTGATGCATCATGCGCAGCGTCCGCAGTACCTCGATCAGGCGCAATTCGCGGTAGTCAAAGTCGCAAAACTCATTGTAACCCTCGACTAACTCCGCCATCTGTAAGCTCTGCTCGTAGCGATCTCCAGATAACAGCATCCACAAATCTTGCACCGCTGGCGCCATGCGTGAATCGTCGAAGTCGACAAAGTGCGGCTTATCATCCCGCCAAAGGATGTTGCCAGAATGGCAATCGCCATGGACTCTAATCGTACGCACCGGTCCGTAGTCGGCCATCACTTGATCAATTTTCTTGAGCACGTCGAGCGCTAGAGAATCATACGCGGTCTGCAATTCGGGAATCATAAATCGCTGGCTGATCAATCGGTAAGAACGCCAACCAAAATTCTCGACGTCGAGCGCAGGACGATGGGCGAATGATTGCATCGATCCGACGCTGTGAATTCTACCCATCAACCGACCGAGAATTAATAGGTTATCCAAATCACCCAACTCTGGCGCGCGCCCGCCACGGCGGGTGTAGAGCGAAAAAACATAGCCCGAGTGTCGATGTAAGCTGTGTCCCGCTGCGTTAACCCAGGGCGCCACCACGGGCAGTTCCTGCGCCAATAATTGAAAGCAATAGGCGTGTTCTTCGTCAATTTGCGCGTCTGTCCATCGCTGCGGCCGATAGAACTTTGCAATCATCGGGTCTTGCCCCTCGATACCGACTTGGTAAACTCGATTCTCATAGCTGTTTAGCGCCAAGAATCGACCGTCAGAAATAAAATTCTGGCTTTCCACTGCATCGATCATGAGGTCGGGAGTCAGTTCGTCAAACGGATGGTGCGTGTCAGTTTGCATTAAAATTGCACTCTCAGTTGGGGGGTACCGCGATATCTAGTCTACAGTTCGCAACCGCAACGCAACAGCACTGTGCTGCACAACGATGGTTATTATCTGTCTGGACATAGATTTAGCCGATTGTTTTGGCCGCGCATGCGGCAAAGCACCCAGTAGACGGCATGGATATACGCGCATATCGACCTAGCGATCGCCTCATGCAGGGTCAATCTGAGCGTTTACTGCTGATAGCCATGATACTTCGATGCTTGAATTTGCGGTTCTCGGGCGCTATGTGCTCTTCTTCGGCGCAAGACGCCATGAAAACCCGGGAAGTAAAACCTAAAACGCATAAAAAAGGACTTTTTTGAGGAAAAACTACAAAAAAACAAAAAAAAATTAGCATAAAAGAATTAAAAGCCATATTATGCAAGA
>CALGJN010000171.1:0-4181 GCA_937920185.1 uncultured Cellvibrionales bacterium
CTGATTTTAACAGCGACATCAACCGCTGGGGGCGCGATTTTGCGCTGGGTAACTCCCAAGACGCCTTTGCCGCAAGCCTGTCACGCAGCGTCACACCAGGCACCCTAAATCACTATGTCAGTATCAATACCCACGTGCTCGGCATGGTGCTCGCCCGGGCGACCGGGCGCACCATCACCGACTATATGCAGACCAAGCTCTACCAACCGATGGGCATGGAGCAGGATGGTTATTGGATCATTGATGGACACGATGTCGAGATGGCGCTGGGCGGGCTAAATCTTACCCTCAGAGACTTTGCCAAGCTCGGCTCGCTCTACCTAAACAACGGCCGGTCGGGAGGTCGGCAAATCGTTCCCACAGCATGGGTCGATGCATCGATTACACCGGACGCGCCACATCTGATGCCCGGCGACAATTTCGGCTACGGCTATCAGTGGTGGATACCCGCAGGTCAACAGGGCGAGTTTATGGCTCAAGGCGTGTATAACCAATACATTTACGTCAATCGAGCAACGCAGACCGTGATCGTCAAATTTTCGGCCAACCCCCGCTACAACGATCCCGACCATGCACCCGCGAGTGATCGCGCGCACCTCGCATTATTTCGCGCCATCGCCGCAAACAACAATCCGACATTTAACCCGGTTGATAAATAATCCCGCCTGCTGCACTGGCAGTTTTTAGGCCGCATAGGCCAATTGGTCGGTTAATCAATCGGTCATCACCGGGGAGCGTTTGATCGGCAAGTGCGATCCAACACCTGCCGCTCAGCGAGGCGTCTTTAACCGGGTAGCTATTAAATAATGGGCATGTAAAACTAAATAATGGCCATGTAAAACTAAATAATGGGCACATAAAACACCCATTGATAAACACAGGCAAGCGCCCCACCGCAAAATGAAAAAGCGCATAATGCTGATCGAACCTCGCCTGATCGTTGGCGCTAATGCGCGTTGATAAAAAGCTCGGCATAGCGTCTTAAAACTCACCGTCGTGTACAGGCAACAATTCGCGCCCTATATGGCCACTAATAGCATTCTTGGCGAGAGCTAGCGCGCCCGACTATGCAGTATGAGAGCCTTATGTGAACCTTATATGAACCTTATATGAACCTTATATGAACCTTATATGAACCTTATGTGAACCTTATGTGAAGCGTAACATCGCCCATAGTAGCGCCGCCCTGGTTCGCGCAGCGATGCCGAATTAACCAAAACTTAAACTATGTAACAATGCATAACAAACTATTATAAAGTCTTAAATGATTTTAGTGTAGGCTGGCGGCTAGCCTTATTTCAGTTCACTACCCAAAGCATTGGCCATATCATTGGCTAGGCCAACAACATTCGAGACTTGTATAGCGCATAAATACTTAGAATTTACAGAGGGCGAAATGGACTTATATCAAGCCATACCAGTGTCGAGCGCAGGCCGAATGCCGCCATCAAGCCACTGTGCAGCCCAGCCAGCGATACCAAAGTCTATAACAAAGTCTATAAAAAACCCGATAATCACAACGCACAAGAACCTTCGCGTGCCAATCAAAGCGCATAAATCGGCTGCACAGCCGAACAGCTTACAACGGCTCAGACGCAAAAATCTCACGACGACTGCAAGGCACACGAGCAAGGCTCAACGTTGCGTCGCCCTTTTTTGCCGATTGGAAAAGTACCAAAAATCAGCACATTTTTAGATCTCAAAACGTGTCTAACAGTTTTTGGAGATTAATGTATGCAACATCAGGCAACCGTGTATGTCATAGACAATGGAGACGATCATCTTTTTGATCATGCTAATCTTCATTTTTCTGGACTCAAAACAGTTAATTTTGATTGCGCGCAGTCGCTACTCAAGGCGCTTCATTCGACCCACAACGACCTTACTGAGTCGTGCATTTTGGCAGACATTTTTCTGCCCGACATGTGTGGCCCAGAACTGCAAAAGAAATTGAAACGTTGTGGCTATGATCTTCCCATCGTATTTTTTTCGCCAAACAATGCTCTCGTTCAATCTATCCAGGCCATGCGCGAGGGCGCGGTTAATGTTTTGGAGCAACACTGCTCAAAAGCGGCGTTATTAGACAGCGTGGTCGAAGCGCTGCAGCAGCACGCGCACATCTGTCAGCGCCACGCCGAAGAAAAACACTACCAACGTAGATACCACAGATTAACGCCGCGAGAGCGCCAAGTATTTAGCCTGATCATGGGCCCCGAGGGCCTACCTTCAGGCAGCCGTGAAATATCAGAGCGGTTATTTATCAGCAAGCGAACCGCAGAACACCATATCGCCGCGATTAAAGAGAAAATGGAAGTGCCCTCCACCCTTGCGCTCATTGATATGGCACGCCTTTATGAAAGCTAACGCAACAACAGCCCGCGCACCGTTAAGCAAAAGGGTTATGACTCATGCGCACTGACAAAGCAACCATCCCTCAACGGCCGTTAAACGCATGTCTAGTGTAATTGGCAGCCAACTGCGGATGGCAAAGAACCTGACAAAAACGGGTAACCTGCTAGCCGCACAAAGCATCTATAAGAACATTTTAGAGGCCTTCCCCAACAACCGGCTCGCCTTAATCTGCGATCGGCAATTAGCCCGAATAAGCCCGCAAAAGAGCGAACTAGCGAACAGCCAAGAGCTCACTTTGACGGCACTTTTAAACACCGGAAACAATAAATCGGTACTCGCAACAGCCCTGCCACTAGCCAAACTATTTCCCAATGACAACTTTTTACTGACCATCATTGCCAAGGCTCTAGCAACGTCAAAAAATGTCGGGCTAAAGGTTGGACAGAGCGCAGTGGAGCCGAATTATGCAGGGGCGTACAACTACATCGGCGATGCATTACGCCAAAACGGTAGTTTTGATGACGCGATCATCAGCTACCAAAAAGCCCTGACCATCAAACCGAAGGTGGCAGAGGTCTATTTTAATATGGGCTGTGCTTTTCAGAAAAAAGATGCGTTTAACCAGGCGTTAGTCTGCTACCGACAGGCCATTAGCATCAAACCCGACTATGCAAAAGCACACAACAATATTGGCACGGTGCTCCATCGTACGGGCGCTCTCAGGGATGCGTTGGTCAGCTATCAAAAGGCGCTGTCCGCCAATCCAGAGTACGCCGAGGCGCACTACAATATTGGCAACATTAATACTGCACTGGGGGAATCGGCAGCAGCGATTGAAAATTATACGCAAGCCGCCCGCATAGACCCTGACGATGCCGACACCAAACATATACTTAATGCGATTACCGGAGTGCAAACATCGGCCGCGCCGATAAGTTATGTCGAATCATTATTCGATGAATACGCGGCCAATTTTGATCAGTCTCTGCAGGTAGACCTGCACTATGAAATACCAATTATTCTAAAAAACACCATGCTCGAAGTGCAAAACAACACCTCGTTTGGAACGGTATTAGATATCGGCTGTGGCACCGGATTAGCTGGCACCGCTGTGCAAGATTTCTGCGACTCTATCGAAGGCGTGGATGTATCCAAGGGAATGCTCGAGCAGGCAAAAAAGAAACAGGTATACGACAAATTAACCCACGCCAACATTGCACAGTACCTCGACACCATGCCCTTGGACTTTGATTACTTTGTTGCCACCGATGTCTTTAACTATATCGGTGATTTAAAAAATATATTCAAACTTATCGCCAGTCGGAATGGTCGAAAAACCAAAATAGGCTTTTCCACCGAGCATCAATCTAAAGAGGGTTTTTATCTACAGGCGTCAGGTCGATATTCTCATTCAAAAGCCTATATTCAGAGCTTATGCGACGAGTATGGCTACAAGATGGTGCATTTTTCTGTGGTTAATTTGCGCAGTGAAAACGGCAAATTCTTAACCGGCGCCGTGTATATCGTCGAGTGGTGTAAATAGTTGCCCGCATGGTGGGCTGCGGCCTAGGCGAGTCTCCGGCGAGCGACCGTTACCGTCAACAGCCCTGCCGATAAAATTACAGCGTCCGAACCCATAGCCCTAAGTTGAGAGCCCTTGGTTGAGAGCCCTTGGTCGAGAGCCCTAAGTTGAGAGGCCTTGGTTGAGAGCCCTAAGTTGAGAGCCCTAAGTTGAGAGCCCTTGGTCGAGAGCCCTTGATTGAGAGCCCTAAGTTGAGAGCCCTAAGTTGAGAGCCCTAAGTTGAGAGGCCTAAGTTGAGAGCCCTAGG
>CALGJN010000172.1:0-2979 GCA_937920185.1 uncultured Cellvibrionales bacterium
TATCCCTCTATCCCTCTATCCCTCTATCCCTCTATCCCTCTATCCCTCTATCCCTCTATCCCTGCGTCCGCCGTTCATTCGCGTTACACTCGCACTGGTATGGCTGCCAACGGCGCGAGACGGCTTGGGGCATGCGATGAATAGCGTTCGCTGGGGGTTGTACGAGGTGGTTTGCTCTAGTAATTCCCGTGATTGGGTATAGAGTACACAGTGAATTTTGATTGATCGAGTCACCGTATTTATGGCTGTAAAAAGGCGGTTCTGTTGGGCATTAATCGGGTCGGTGTCGACCTTAATAGCGGTGCATCTGAACGCCGCCATCACCATTGATGGCGTGCTCGATGAAGCCGAATGGCGCGACGCCGAGGTGTACAGCGATTTTGTCAGTGTTGAACCGCTCACCGGCGAGCCCGCTAAATACGCCACCGAAGTACGCATGGTCACCTCAGACGAGGGCATTTACGTCGGCTTCATCAATTATCAACCAGCCTCGGTAAAACGCGTAATGCGGCGCTTTGCGCGCGATGCAAAAATTGAAGCGGATCGCAATATCGTCAGCATCGATTTTGATCGAACCGCCTTGGCGGGCTACGATTTTACCGTGGGCTCGGCCAATTCACGCCAAGACGGTATAGTAACGCCCGGCGATTATTCGGGTGAATGGGATGGCATTTGGTATTCGCAGACCTCCGCCGATGGCGATTACTGGTACAGCGAAATGCACATTCCGTGGACCGTCGCACCGATGTCAACCGCCGCCGATGGCCGCAAATCGATGGGCATATGGTTTTCGCGGGTGGTTTACAACGAATCGCTGCGCTTTGCCTATCCGAATGCCTTTTACAGTCGCCCAACCTTTATGGAAGACTGGCACCCGATCGAAGTCGATCAGGTGACCACTTCGAGTTTCGATTGGTTTCCCTATATCAGCTATAGTCAGGACCTCTACAGGGGCGGCGTCTCATCGTCGGCCAGCGAGTTCAATACCGGCGTGGATTTTATCTGGCGGCCGAATAGCAATACCCAAATAACCGGCGCGCTCGACCCAGATTTTGGGCAGGTCGAAAGCGACGACTTGGTGGTGAATTTTTCGGCATTTGAAACCGTGGTGGGTGAGAAACGGCCATTTTTCACCGAAAACCAGTCGTTGTTTAGTAGCCAGATTCCGAATGACGACCAAATGTTGTATACCCGGCGTATCGGCTCGGGCGCGAACGGCGGCGGGTTGATCGATGTCGATATGGGGTTGAAATTCAGCCGTTTTGGCGACACTACCGACGTTGGATTGTTTGTGGTGCGCGAAGATGACGCGTCGGCAGACGGGGCGGGTGATTTTATTGCCTCGCGGCTGCAGCGCAAGGTGGGTGGTTTGTCACTCGGGCATCGGCTGACGCGGGTAACGCGCGATGCCATAGATCGGCAGGCGACGGTGCATGCGCTCGATTTGGATTGGCAACCGAACGAGCGCATCCGGTTAAAAGCAGAACTTTTGCACAGCGACGTGCGCGATCGCGATCAGCGCGGGCAGTTGACGCAGAATGATCGCGATCTTGCGGGTTGGCTGCGGTGGTCGTACACCCCGAGCGACGAGTGGCAGCAAGTGCTGTATTTATCCCACTATGGCGATCAGTTTGACATCAATGACATGGGTTATATGCGCCGTAATGGCTTTCGCGAATTTTATGGTCATACGCGCCGCGACCGCCTGCAATATGGGGCTGAGTCGGCGCTGTTATCCAGCTCTACGCAGGTCGAATATGGCTACACCGAAAATAGCCACGGCGATCGCCTGTCGTTATCGACATTGTGGGAGCACAGCCAGATTTTTAAGTCGACGCGCGAATTATCCTACCAGGTGATGATCGAAGCATCAGCCTGGGACGATCGCATCAGTCGCGGTAACGGCCTGTACGCAAAGCCTACTGACTACAGTGCCGTTGGCGTGTATGCGAGCCCAAGGGGCGATAAGTTTGCCTACCATGCCGAGCTTGAAGTGCGTTACAACGACACCGAAAAGGGCCGCGTTTCGCTGCGCTTTAAACCGCAGTTTTACCTTAGCGAGACCATCACCGTGGGGGGCGAGTTGGGTTATGATCGAAAGCAAGCATGGCTAATTTGGGATGACGATCTGCAACAATTGGCCGGTTATAACTCACAACACTATTCGGCAGATTTGCGCTTTGACTGGTACCCGTCGACCCGCTCCGAATTTCGTCTCAAGTTTCAATGGGTCGCTATCGACGCCGAGGTGATCAGTGGCTACCAACTCGGCCCGCGTGGCGATCTACTGGTATCGTCGTCGCCGTCGTCAAACTTTAGCTTGAGCGATACCGCGCTGCAACTGCGTTATCGCTACCAACTGGCACCCTTGTCAGACGTGTTTTTGGTCTACAGTCGCGGCGGTTACTTCGATAGCGACAGCGGTGATCAGGGCCCAAAGGCACTGTTTGACGCCGGCTGGAGCGGTCGGCAGGTCGAGTCGTTGATCGCCAAAATCCGCTATCGGTTTTAGCGCCATCGAATGGCTGGCGAATCACTGCGCCCATAGCTGTGATAACCGATCTCGAGACAACTCGTTCAAGAGACGGCTCGGTTGCGAGGCAACTCGATCAAGGGCTTATTTGATTGCGACCTGATCTATTACGGGCTAGTTATCATGGGCCGACCGGTTAGGGGCTGCGTTGTTAACGGGCTATTGGCCGTTGCAATGCTGCAATCTAAAAGCACTGAATCTAAAAGCACGGAATCGAAACATACTCGCGGCTTTAACAACGCCCGCAGGGGTTATGTTAGCGCTGTTCGCAGTGTTTTTCATGGTATTTTTAGCGCGCCTTGGGCAGTGACAAAGTAGGTTTGGGGAGTGCTTAATTAAGTTACTGGTTTAATTCTGAATCTCGATTTAATTAATGCTTATTAAGAATTGATGCTAACAACGCTGCTTATTCTGTACGGTCTTCAGTAATATAAACCCCATCATTA
>CALGJN010000173.1:0-9127 GCA_937920185.1 uncultured Cellvibrionales bacterium
ACTATAAGTTTGCGACTTTGGATTAACGAGATTGGTCACCATCTCGGCATGCACCACAGGTTTTGTAACCAGCGTCGAATCCAGAACGCCCCCGTGCCGTGAGTTTAACACAGCCGCTTAAAAACCATGCAATCATTTACCGGCGTGTCGCGGTCTGCCGCTGCACAGGTTGCAGCCACCGATACCGGCGTTATACCGGTTGTATACCGGCAAGACCTGCAATACCGGCAAATACCGGCAAATACCGGTCTTATACCGGTAAATACCCGTTTATATCCGTTTATACCAACGAAACCTCCAAGCGCCGCGTTCACTCGAATCGAATCGCGCTCTACGCTCGCTGTTGGCGCGCTGAAGATGCATTGATACCGGCAATTCCCGGTTTATACCGGCATTTTTTTCGAGATATACCGGCAAACTTTAAGTTGTACCAGCTGTCCCCTGCTTATACCGGCAAGGTTTGCGTTATACCGGCATTTATTTCGGCTATACCGGTAAATACTCCGAGATATTCACCCAAACCTTTTAACGGGCTAATTTTGCTCTCAACCCGCTTGGTGATACCGTCAATCGCGTCAACCATCGGGTTAATAGCGCCAACCGATCTAGCCGAAAAGCATAAATCTAATAGCCCTTGAGTCGGCAGCGCTTTGCATCGTCAATATCGCGTTCAAAACCCAGATCACCGCGGCGGATTTAATCGCCGCGACCGCGGCAGTCGGGGTCGAATTCAGCATCGGAATCACCTACACTCCGAGCAGGGGCCGAGCGCGGCGCGGTACCTTAAAATAATCAATAAAGCACAACAGCCACTCAACACTCAGGGAATCACCCATGCAGCGCGGTCAATTTTCGTCTCGTCTAGCTTTTATTTTGGCCGCTTCTGGATCTGCCGTCGGCCTTGGCAATATCTGGGGATTTCCCACCAACGCCGCAGAAAATGGCGGCGGTGCTTTTTTACTGATGTACCTTATTTTAGCTTTTGCACTGGCCTATCCGGCGCTGATGGCCGAACTGATTATCGGCCGCCACAGCCGTGCCAACATGGCCTCGGCACTGCAGAGCATGGCACCGGCGCCGGCCAGCGCGCGACTCGGTCGGGTCACCGGTTGGATCGGGGTGATCACGGCGAGTTTAATCCTGTGTTTTTACAGTATTATCGCCGGTTGGATGATCGCCCATATGCTCGCCACCGTGGCCCGTATACTCGCCCTCGATGGGCTGGCCGAGTGGTTGGTGACCTTTAGTCTTGCGCGCAACCTGTTGTTTGCCGCAGTATTTGTTGGCTTTACCCTGTGGGTGATCAGTGCCGGTGTCGAGCAGGGCATCGAAAAATGGTCGCGCCGCCTTATGCCCTCACTGTTGGCGCTGCTGCTGGCACTGATCGTCTACGTGCTGATGCAAGACGGTGCCATGGAGGGGCTGCGGCTGTTTTTGGTACCCGATTTCAAACAGCTCGCCAACCCAGAATTGGTGGTCAACGCCATGGGACAGGCGTTTTTCTCGATGTCTCTCGGGGTCGGCACCATGCTGATCTACGGCTCTTATCTGCGCGCCGACGAAAATTTGCCAGTCGCCGGGGCGCTGGTTACGTTGGCCGACACCGGCGTCGCTGTGCTGGCCGGTATGTTAGTCCTGCCGGCGCTGTTCGTCGCCCAGCAACTGGGGGTTGAGATCTACGCCGAAAGCGGCAGTTTGATCGCCGGCCCAGATCTGATCTTTCGCGTACTGCCGTCGCTGTTTGCTGGTATGGGCGCCACCGGGCCTTGGGTGGCACTGGCGTTCTTTATCTTGATGTCGATCGCCGCGCTCACCTCGTCGATTTCGATGCTTGAGGTGCCGGTCTCCTGGGCCGTCGAAACCCGTGGCCTGTCGCGCTTACGCGCCAGCTGGGGGGTTGGCATCATCATTGCCAGCGCCAGCGCCATCGTCGCGGCCAACTTCGAGCAACTGTTCGGGTTGGTGGTGACAGCCTCTACGGTTTGGGCGCAACCACTATTAAGCCTCACGCTGTGCATTTTTTGCGGCTGGCTGATCAGCCGCAACAAGCTACTGGGCGAGCTAAAAGAAGGTTGTCCAGAGGTCGAGACGGGGATTTTTTGGCGTCTGTGGCCAGCCTACGTCAAGATATTTTGCCCGCTGTTAATTTTTCTGATTCTGGCGCAAAGCTTTATTGAGCGATAGCAGAGCTTTATTGAGCGATAAATGCATCCCCAACGCGGGCGTATTCCCCCTCGCCCATGGCTGCGCGTTGTTTAGCCACTATAAAACCACCACCACAACACCACAAAAAGGGTATTCAATGGGACGCGCGCGCGTTTTCTCCTCGATAAAAACCCTCTCGCACACACTCCCTGTAATAAAGCGTTTAATATAAAAGCCGAGCTATAAACTAAAAGCTAAAAGCTATATGCGATGAACTATCAACGTTAAGATAGGCACGTTAAGATATGCACTTATTACTAGCTTTTAGACGTCCAATGCTGGGCCTGTTGGCGGCGGCATGAGGCGGCGTAAAGGGCGCTTTAATAATCACTCACTTGGGAGAACAGCATGTCCAATCATCCAGCCTTCATGGCATTGTCGGTGACAATTACCGCGCTGCTGCTGTTTGCGGTTGGGGCAGCGCTGACGTTTGGCGGTTGGCAGTTGGCCACGCTTGGCGGTTCGCTCTACTACCTCGCGAGCGGCGCCGCGCTGTTAGTCGGTGGCCTGTGGGTATGGCGCGGCAACCCTGCCAGTTATTGGCTGATATGCCTATTCGCCGGCGCCACGCTCGTTTGGGCCATCGCTGAGAGCGGCCTGCACCTTTGGGCACTGCTGCCGCGCGTCGCCGTACCCATGGCGCTGCTGAGTTTGTTTTTACTCCCCCCAGTGCGCGCGCATCTCGGTGTGACAGGACGGGCGCGACTGGCCACGCCAGCGCTATTGGGCGTCGCAGGCTTGGTGCTTATCGGCGCTACGTTTAACGCCCAATTTAAACCCGTCGACGCCGGCCAACGCGTGCTCGCCGAGCGCACCGACGCGCCGGCATGGACCCATTATGGTGCGTCCGCTAGCGGCAACAGTTACAGTTCAGCCGAGCAGATCAATCGCGACAACGTGGCGACGCTGCAGCACGTCTGGACATTTAATACCGATGAAGACGCAGCCACCAGCAATACCTTTCAGACCACCCCAATCGAGATCGACGGCAATCTGATTTTTTGTTCGCCGAGCAATCGGGTGTTTAGTCTCGACGGCGATACCGGCGAGCAAAACTGGGTTTACGACCCCAAAGTCGAACGCGACAAGGTGCCGTTCTTTGTCTGTCGCGGACTGGCGCACCACCGCACTCTAAACGCTAGCGTTGCCCTCGGCGGCGCTGTAAACAACCCTGCGGCCTGCACGAGTCGCGTGCTGATGGGCACGGTCGACGACCGCTTGCTAGCGCTCGATGCCAACACCGGCGAGCCCTGCCCAGAGTTTGGCGACGGTGGTGAGATCGACCTTAGCCAAGGACTCGGCAAGATCATGCGCGGTCATCACTTTGTCAGTTCACCGCCAGCGGTAATCGGCGATATCGCGGTGGTAGGCTCTTTTATTATGGACAACCAATCAAACCGCCAACCGCCCGGCGTGGTGCGCGCCTACAATGTGCACAGCGGCGAGTTGGTGTGGGCCTGGGACGTGCTTCAAGCGACCGCTCACCCGCCGTTAGAAGAGGGCCAAAGTTACCCAATAAATACGGCTAACGTCTGGTCGCTAATGAGCGTCGACGAAGATCTCGGTCTGATCTACCTGCCAACGGGCAATGTACCGCCGGACTTTTTTGGCGGCTTTAGAAGCCCCGAGCAGGACCGCTACCCAAGCTCTGTGGTCGCGCTCGAGGCCGCCACAGGCAATGTACGCTGGAGTTTTCAAACCGTGCACCACGACATCTGGGACTACGACGTGGGGGCTCAACCGGTGTTGCTCGATTTCCCGCTGGACGATGGCACAACCGCTCCGGCGGTGATCGTTGCCACCAAGTGGGGCGACGTCTTTGTACTCGACCGGCGCACCGGCGAGCCGCTTACCGAGGTGGTCGAAAAACCGGTGCCGCAGAACCCTGCCGACGGCGAATGGCTATCGCCCACGCAACCCTTTTCAGTGGGTTTTCCAAGCTTTGCTCCGCAAGATCTCAGCGAACAACAGATGTGGGGCAGTACCCTGTTCGACCAGCTATGGTGCCGCATCGCCTTTAAAAAACGCCGCTATGACGGGCTTTTCACGCCCCAAAGCCTGCAAGGTATCATTCAAAATCCCGGCAATTTCGGTGCCGTCGACTGGGGTAGCGTATCGATCGATCCCCAGCGCCAATTGATGCTGGTAAACAGCACTGGCATGCCGTTTGAACAGATTCTCTACACTCGAGAGGATGCCGACCGGCTGGGATTTAAACTCTGGGGCAGCGACGACAGCCCAACCAGCACAAGCGCTGGTGCCGATGAGAATGCCAGCGTTAATACCAAGGCCACTCAGGACGACGATTACACCGATCGGTTCGCCGCCGCAGAATCGGTATCCGGCGCGGCATGGCCGCTGGCAGGCACCCCGTATGGCGTGACCAGCAACCCGTTTTTATCGCCGCTCGGCTTTCCCTGCCACCAACCGCCATGGGGTGAGCTAACCGCCGTCGACCTCGCCACCCGCAAAGTACTCTGGCAGCGGCCACTCGGCACCACCGACGGTCACGCGCCCCTCGGACTGGCGTTTCCGACCGGCGTTTTTAACATTGGCGGTACCGCAGTTACCCGCGGTGGCTTGACCTTTGTCGCTGGTACCATCGACAACTATCTGCGCGCCTTTGATAGCGAGACCGGCGAAGAACTCTGGCGCGGCGCGCTGCCAGCGGGCGGTCAAGCTGGGCCTATGAGCTTTGTCTCGCCGACCAGCGGCGATCAATTCGTGGTCATAGCGGCGGGCGGGCACGTCTCTATGCGCACCGATCAAGGCGATGCGCTGGTGGCGTTTCGCTTGCCAAGGCCCTAGGTAGCCACCTGCAAGACAATCTTGCCCACGTGCTGATTACTCTCCATCAAGCGGTGTGCCTCGGCCACCTCGGCGAGCGGAAAGCTGGCGTGAACCTGCGGCGCAATCGCCCCTGACGCCAGTAACGGCCAGGCGTGTTCTAGCAATTCTCGGGCGATACGCGCCTTGGCATCCACGCTCTGTGGCCGCAACGTCGAGCCAGAAATGGTCAGCCGTTTGAGCATCACCGGCATCATATCGAGCTCGACCCGCGCACCGGCGAGAAAGGCAATACTCACTAGCCTGCCGTCTAGTGCCGCGCAGGCGATATTTTTTTGCACATAATCGCCGCCGACCATGTCGAGGATGACATCGACGCCGCGGTTGTCGGTGAGCGTCATCACCTCGGTAACGTAATCGTCGCGCGTGCTGTCGATGGCGCGCTCGGCACCCAGCGCCTCGCAGGCCCGACACTTGGCAGCGCTGCGCGCGCTGGCAAACACCCGCACACCGCTGGCCGCGGCTAGCTGTATAGCGGTCACACCAATACCGCTGGTGCCTCCGTGAACCAGCAGGCTATCGCCGGCGGTTAACCGCGCGCGCTGAAACAAATTGCTCCACACGGTGAAAAATGTCTCGGGCAAGCTGGCCGCCTCGAGCATACTCAAACCCTCTGGAATCGGCAGGCACTGGCCGGCAGGCACTGCCACATACTCGGCGTAAGCGCCGCCATTGCAGAGCGCGCAGACGCGATCGCCGATCGACCAGCGATCAACTCCAGCACCTAGCGCGACAATTTCGCCGGCGGCCTCGAGACCGATGATCGGCGAGGCATCTGCGGGCGGGGCGTAAAAGCCCAGGCGCTGTAAAATATCTGGGCGGTTAATGCCGCTGGCCAGCACCCTAATCAACACCTCGTCTGGACGGCACTCGGGCACGTCCCCGGTCGCCACAGTGAGTTGCTCGGGACCACCGGCACCCTTTACATCGATAAAAGTCATGCTCGCCATAGGAGACTCACCCAGCAATAAGAGCCGACGATTATGCAGCTTATGCCGTCGGCCAGCAATCGTCACGCGCGCTGTAATTACCAGTAAAAAATAAGGTATGATCGACTTAACCATGGCGTTAAATAATAAGAGGTGGCCCATCGACACTCCCGTACCAACCGAAAAAAAACCGGTCGACCTATCGACCCGTGCTCTAGACGATAAGTTCGAGCGCCGCGGACACGTGACCTTTAACTGGGACGATGTGCAACCGGTCACGCTGCCAAATGGCGTGGTGTCAAAGATGTACCGCGTCGGCAGCCCGAGCAAACAGGCATCGCCCACGGTGTTTAAGGTGTACTACCCACCCGACGTTCTGATCGAACCCCACACCCACGATTGCGACTACACCGAAATGATCCTCGAGGGCTCGCAAAAGGTTGGTCGGAAATGGCTGTACGCCGGGGATATTCGCGTTGGTATCGCCAACCGTGGCTACGGACCACTGCTCGCAGGCCCAGAGGGCGCAACCATACTGTTTGTGTTTGCCAACGGTAACTGGCCCGCCCTACCCCTCGGCAAAAGCAAGGGCAAGACCTTGCACAGCGACGTCATCGCCAACAGTATCGTCGATTAGAGACGCGCGTCGTACCTGGGATTATGTTCTCCTAACGCGGTGTAATGCACCGCCGCGCTGAAATGCACGTCCGTGCTAATATCAAGCGCTGCACTAAAATCGATCGCTGTGTTGAAGAACCCGCCACTTGTGGCGCGGCCCTGTTATACCTGCGATAGAAGGTCGTTGATCAAAGGTCACCAGCATTTGGCATTTAAGCGCGGGCAAAGCAACAGCCCCAAGGATTCGCCGCTACTGCGTCGTGCGCCTTAAAAAAGCGCCCCCATAACCGCGGGCGCAGTGTGCCATGCGACGGTTATTGACGCTTAGATTGCCGCGTTGCGACGGCGCTCTGTTGGAAACTATTTTGCGACTAAGCGCAAGATTAATCGATGGCAGCCCACTGCTTCACAACCGCAGAGCCTGCTTTAACAACCGCCGCCCTGCCTGTTCTGGATACAGCGCTACCTTTTATGACACGCAGCGCTGCTGGTTCCCTGTTACTGGCTCTTTGCTGCTGGTTACTGGCCACAGGGAAAGGCCTACTGAGTATGCAGGCCGCACTCGCGATGCTCGAGCACCTTGGTCGGATCGTAGTAGTCGTCTTCGCTGGTCAACGAGTGTTGCGCCAGATACTGATCGAGTTCGGCGTCGCTCCAGTAGAAAAATGGGCTCACCTTGAGGACGCCATCGCCGCCGCGGGTGACGATATCGAGGGAGTCGCGAAACGCGGTCTGGCCCTTGCGAAGATTGGTAAACCACAGATCACTGCGGTGCTCGCCCATGGCGCGCTTAAACGGCTCGAGCTTGACCTGCTCGGTGAAAGCATCATGCTTTGGGTCGTCAACCCCGGGTATGCCGCCCATCACCACGTCTCGATGCGCGGCGCTCTGGCGCGGTACGTACAACGCCACCTGCAAATCGAGCTGCGCGATCAATTGCTCGGCGTGGCCATAGGTGGCCGCTGTGTTGTAACCAGAATCGCACCAGATCACGGTCATAGACGGCATCGCTTGGGTACAGGCGTGCAAGATGGTGGCCTCGTAGGGGCGAAAATTGGTTGTCACTACCGGTCGTTGGCCGTGAGCGAGCGCCCAGTCGACAATTTGAGCCGGGGCTTTATCGCGTAACTCGGCATTCACTGCCGCTAAATCAAGTTCCATGGGGGGCCTCGTCGGAGCGCTGTTACAAAAGGGCCGAGATGGTAACAACAACGCGTAGCCACGAACAGGCGATGGTCAGACCGATATGTTCTATATTATAACGGCGGTAACAATTGACGCGCTGTAAGTCAGCTTGCGGGCAGAGCCTGCAAACCAACAACGCAGTCAAAGGCTGCAGGCAAAAGTCACGGGCAGAGACAACGCGCAGCCAGAAAAGCGTCTGCGCACCCTCTAGCCCGCAACCGCTAACCCGTTACAACCAGAAAATTAACTTTGTGTTACCCGTGAACAAAACGCGGCGTACACCGCGACGGCAGCGCGCAGTGACTAGCCGCCCCAATTAAAAAACGCTACTTTGTTGCCGTCGGGATCTTTAAAGTAACCGCCGTACCAGACGTCGGGTAGACGCACACCGGGCGCGCCCTCATCGGTGCCGCCGAGTTCGAGCGCCTTGGCGTGTAATTTTTGCACCGTCTGATTATCCGCGACGTTAATCGATAGCATGTTGCCATTGCCGGGGTGGCAGTCGTTGCCATCAAAGGGCAAACACACGCCCACCATTGGCTCGTTCATGCTCTTGCCAATCATCGCAATTCGATCCATCTCTATCTGCACAGTGCATCCCATGTCAGCCAGTAATTCTGACCAAAACGCGATTGACCGCTGCATATCGCTAACACCTAGGGTGACGTATCCAATCATTTTAATGCTCTCCAGTTGTGTGAGTCGTTCTAACGCCGTAATCGCCAGCGCCTAACAATGAATTATTAATGTTCGCTAGCGGTAGAAATGAAAACCGCGCAGTAGCAATTTTTTGCGTCGCAATAATCGCCGCAGTTACCCTACTTGCCTATGCAGAACTTAATAGGGACGACTGCACAGTCATTACCACCACTACTATCTAAGGCAACACAACAGTCACAGTTCGCGAATCAATCTGTGAGTGATATGTTTTTACAGTGCTACCTACTGTCCACCTCTATGCTGTGTAATTTATTGTTTAAAATGTGGTTGGGGAAAGCTGCCTCTTAGTTCCTGCTCCCTCTTAATTCCTGCTGCCTCTTAATTCCTGCTGCCTCTTAATTCCTGCTGCCTCTTAATTCCTACTGACTCTTAATTCCTGCTCCCTCTGAGTTCCTGCTGACTCTTAGTTCCTATAGCACCAACGACGGAAGTGTTGATTTTCAGGCAATAAAGATCGATTCAATTAAAAGGCCCGACAATCGCGCGCCCAAGCCTACAATTTTAGATCACAGCGAGCGCAATGTTAACACTGAAAATCTGTGATTAATAACCCACATTGCTAACCCCGCAAAGAACTGCCTGAGTGATACTTCAAATGGCGTTTTATTCTAGCTTTTAATGAC
>CALGJN010000174.1:0-9112 GCA_937920185.1 uncultured Cellvibrionales bacterium
TGGGTCGAGATAACTCTCTTCGCGCAGTTATCTTACTTGCGCAGTTACTTGTCGGCGCTCTCTTGTGTGCTCTGGGCAGCGTGGCGAACACGATCAGAGTCGGACATCTCGGTCATGCGTTCTTTCTCTAGCGTTCCCTGAGTATGCGCTTCCAATTTGGCACCATCGTAAGTAATGAATTTATCCGGAACCACTTCGAGTACCACACGCATTGGTGAGTCGAGCATTTTTAAAAACTCCTCGGCCGCTGCCGCATCGTCATCACAGCGTCTGAGAGCAAATTTGGGATAAAACCAATCCTTGATTTCGCGGCTATCATGCACCACGCATCGACCCTTGATAGTGATCGTCTTGTTCGATCCCATGCTCGTGCCTTTGCTGGTCAACACCACAGACACTTGCGGATTGCGCCGAACCGCAGACACGCGATGCCGCTGCCCGGATGCGGTTAACCAAGCTTTACCGTCGTACCAAAGCATGGTCATAATCACGCCCATCGGCCAATTATCTTTAGTGCACCAATTAAATACACACTCGCGCTGCACGCTTAACAGTTCTTCGCGCTGGTCTGGATCTAAACCATATATGGATACTTTCTCATAATTCTTTAACTCTGGCATACAATCGATGTCCCTCAATAATAATAATTTAGCGTTCAACCCATGCCGGGTACAAGGCCGTGCCTCGCCTATGCAGCGATAATTTCTGCAGACCCACGAACACAGTTGAATTTAATTCAAGTTTGTCTCGGATGCAACAAAAACCCGTACAATTTGGCGAAACACGCTACCTTAAAGTTAAAGATTAAAGCAAAAAAATCACCGCTATGGCGATAAATCGGTATCTAACGCATCGACTGTTCGCTTAACCGTTCGCCCAACTGTTCGCTCGCCGATGGGGGCTGGGAGACTGGCGACAGCATCGACGACTCTGCCCGGCACCTTGACGATTTCAATCATCGTATCGGCAACTCTGATTGGCACAGTCGCGACTTCGATCGCCGCGTCGGCCACTTTTATTGGCACTTTGACCACCGCGATGGCCGCATCCGTCAGTTTACCCGGCACCTTAGCCACCTCGACCACGGTATCTGTCGCCGCACCAATAACGGTACCTGCGCAGCCCGTTTGCAGTACCGCCAAGAGAGCCACAGCTGCCAGTTTGGGTAAATTAACCGCTATTGCGAAACAGCTATCCATATCTCCTCCAAATCACTGGGTTACACTCTGTACGCAGCGCCTACCATAGACGCCCGCTGACTGCAGACAGCCGACAAATAACCGCCTGGATCAATCCGTGAGCCTTCACGTCTGCTGCTGCGTACAGTATAGCAATCACTGGCGTTTTTAACCGATCGATGAATTTAACTAGGTATAACCTAGATAGGGTTCCAGCGCCATGTTTGGCGAGTGCCTGGTAGATCGTATAGACGCGCGGAGTTTGCATTGCATGGATCCTAAAGCATGAAAAATAATTCATTAAAACGCATCGCTATAGCCCTGTGCGCGGTTATTATTGCGAGTGTGCTGGGGTTTATTTGGGCCTCTTCAGCCTCTTGGTCAAACGCCGAAAAATACTCAATGTTAGCCCATCAATATCCTACCCGGATAACCGATGACAACGTCTATAGCCTACTCTCTTACAATATAGGCTATCTTAGCGGTCTTACCAATAACCGCGCCGTAGTTCGCGACCCAGACTTCCAACAGGCGAATATGCAAAGCGTAAAGCAGCGTCTTGATGAGCTAGACGCAGACATTCTTGCTGTTCAGGAAATCGACTATCAAGCGGATCGGTCGTTCAACCTCAACCAGCAAAACGAAATTGCCAAACTCGGTTACAACCACGTCGCCCAAGCGGTCAACTGGGACGTTAACTACGTTCCCTTTCCCTATGGAATGCCCTCGGTACACTTTGGACGGGTAGTTTCCGGGCAATCGGTGCTGAGCAAATATCCAATGATCAAACACCGTCCTGTGATCCTAGACCGCGTACCCGAGACGCCGTACTATCGAGATGCCTTTTACCTCGACAGACTGGCCCAAGTCGTCCATATCGTCTTAGACCAGCAGGTAGTGGTGGTCATCAACGTGCACTTAGAGTCCTACGATCGGACGACTCGCGGAAGACAACTGCAACAGGTTATCGCGCTCTACAAGCGTTATTCCAAACGCTTCCCGACCTTATTGGTGGGCGACTTTAACAGCGATCCAGTCTCTCCGAATGCCCATATCCACGAACTTTTAGCCATACCCAGCATCGGCGCTGCAGCGTTTTCACTCGACGACTATGTCAACACTTATAATTCAGGCGCGCCCAACGAACGACTGGATTACATATTTTATAATCGTGCATTTGTCGAGCCCATCGATGGTCGCATAGCTACCGAATTTGGCCAGCTATCAGACCATTTTCCGGTATTGTTTAGGTTCAAACTGCGACCTCTGGCAGTGCATTTGCCGACCGATGAGGCGCCGCGACTTTAAACCCGTAAAAACTTGCCTTGCCGGCCTGTTATCCTCAATAATGCCCGCCGCGCGGCGGTTTCTTGTTGGCATTAAGAATCACGCCCACTAGCACCTAAATCGGTAGCCTTATCGAGCGTCCAAAATGACCTTTAACAGTCCTCTCACGATACTCAATGAGACCTTTGGCTACGATCAATTTCGCGATCAACAGGCGGAAATTATCGACTGCCTAGTTGCTGGCCACGACGCTTTGGTATTAATGCCCACCGGCGGAGGGAAATCGCTCTGCTACCAAATACCCGCGTTGATTCGCCCCGGTATCGGCATCGTTATTTCACCCCTAATCGCGCTGATGCAGGACCAAGTCGATGCGCTAACAGAACTCGGAATACGCGCGGCCTACCTCAACTCAAGCGTTTCCATGGAGCGCCAGAGAGACATTCAGAGCGATCTTCGCAGCGGCCATATCGACCTGCTGTATATAGCGCCAGAGCGGTTGGTACAGAGCTATACGCGTGAATTATTGCAATCCCTGCCGATCAGTTTGTTTGCCATCGATGAAGCCCACTGCGTATCTCAGTGGGGGCATGATTTTCGCAGTGACTACCTACAACTAAGCTTGTTGGCTGAAGATTTCCCGGACGTACCGCGGATTGCCCTGACAGCCACCGCCGACGGCAAAACCCGCGATGAAATTAGCTTGCGACTGCAACTGCGCGGCGCACGCAATTTTGTCAGCGGTTTCGATCGCCCTAATATTCGTTATTTAATCACCGAAAAGCACAATCCCCGTCAGCAGTTATTGAACTTTATCCGCCAGCATCATGCCGACGATGCCGGTATTGTCTATTGCCTATCGCGTAAAAAAGTCGAGGCCACCGCTGACTGGCTTTGCCAGCAGGGTTTCAGCGCGCTGCCCTATCATGCGGGTTTGAGTGCCAGCGTGCGGCAACATAACCAACAGCGGTTTTTGCGCGATGAGCAGATCATTATCGTCGCAACCATCGCCTTTGGTATGGGCATAGACAAACCCAATGTCCGTTTTGTCGCTCACCTCGATCTACCGAAAAGCGTCGAGGCCTACTATCAGGAAACTGGCCGTGCCGGTCGCGATGGTGAACCCGCCAGCGCCTGGCTCACCTATGGTTTACAGGACGTTATCAAACTTCGTCAAATGCTCGACAATGGCGAAGGCGATGAGCAGCACAAACGCAACGAGCGCAGTAAACTGGATGCGATGCTCGGCCTTTGTGAAATCATCAGTTGTCGACGCCAGGCGATCCTTCATTACTTCGACGACCATGCACCCGACCATTGCGGCAACTGTGATACCTGTCTCTTTCCGGTGCAGACTTGGGAGGCCACGGAAGTCGTCCAAAAAGCCCTATCTTGCGTTTTTCGCAGTGGCCAACGGTTTGGCGTGGTCCACCTAATCGACATATTGCTCGGTGCTGAAAATGCCAAAATCAGCCAGCATGGTCACCAGCAATTGAGCACCTATGGCATCGGCAAAGAACTCGATGCACGGCGTTGGCAGAGCGTTTATCGACAGATGATTGCTCGGGGTTTATTGGCCGTCGACGCCGATGGTTTTGGTGCATTGCGGCTAACCGAACAGGCGCGCCCAGTCTTAAAAGGCGACCAAATAGTGGAACTGCGCCGAGACAACTTAGCCAAAGTCACCAAACCGGGCCGTAAACCAGCGCATCAAACGAGCGTCAAAGAATCCGAAAAAGGCCTGTGGGAGGCCTTGAGACGTTGCCGCAAAGAGTTGGCTGAAAGCGCCAACCTACCTCCCTATGTCATTTTTCACGATGCGACTCTGGCTGAAATGCTCCGCTGCCTGCCCCAAAATGAGCGGCAATTACTCGCCATCAACGGTGTCGGGGCCGCCAAAATGCAGCGTTATGGCGACGCTTTTTTGGCGATTATTCAACAGCATGGGGACAACCCTGACGATGGCGCAGATCAACAGGCAGACAGCATTGAAAAATTGTTCTTTGCCGGTAACACAGTCGCCGAAATTTCCCAGCAACTAGCGATAGCCGAGAATACCGCCTACTTGGCACTGCGCCCAGCGATTATCGAGGGTCGTGCAAAGCTCGAGCAAGTGACCCATTTAACCGATTCCGATCTCGACAGTATCCAGGATTGCCTGTTGGCCCAGGACGATCTCGCAGAAACCCATTTCAGCTGCGCCATTGTCAATCGCGAACTCAACAGCGATTATTCCTCCGGGGCACTGCAATGTGTCCGCGCTGACATTCTTAAGTCACTTTAAATCGACGCGTAAATAATACAACGAGTGCACAAATCCCTATGAACAACGGCCAGATACACCCCAAAAAACTGCTTAACAGCCATTGGACTAAGGTAGACCCGCGTAACCAAGAAAAACACTTTACCGTCGTCGAGGTCGAATACGATGAGCAGCAGCGGGTGGTGGATTGTCAAATAGAGGCCGCGATCAACAATCGACGCTACAGCATCGACTGGCGCAGCCTTAAAGACCGCCACCTGTGGAAAATTGGCTGGCAGTAGCGAGCGGCGACTACCCACTAGCTCACGTTGACTTTAAGCCGTCGTGTAGATCGCCACTGGCGGCATGGGTAAATTACCGTTAACATGTTGGCGCATCAAGGATAGGATCGTCCGTGCGCACACTCTATTTCATCTTGTTAGTTTTGTCGCTAGCCCTCAATGGGTACTTTTATCTGCGCCACGAACAACTTCTAGAGCAACTCGACAGCCTTCAAGCAGACGACCCAGTGGGGCGCGCAGCGCGTGCGAGCGAAGACCCAAATAACGCGGACAGCGCCGTCGATGAAATGCTGCGGCTATTAGAGAAGAGTGACTATTTACAAGCCATAGCGCTGATTGTCGAGCGGGAGTTGGCCGAGGCGAACGATTTCGTCGCATTGCAAGCCCGGGCACGTGATTTTATAGAACGCCAGTTAAAGCGCGGAGAGTTGAGCGCAGCTGGGCAGCTAATCGACGCCTTTCTCGCCAGCTACCCCGATGAAATGGCTGTTCTTGCCCTGAATATTTCGCTGCACGAACTGCGTGGCGATCTAAACCAAGCAATTAGGCTCGCTTATGACGCTCAGTACCGGACGTTTGATATCAACCTCAAAGCCGACCGAGTCACCGCAGCCCGGGAATTGAGCCAGCGCGTCATTGACCAATCGCTGCAACGCAGCGATTGGTCACAGATGGCGCAACTTTGCTCGCTGGTGCTGTCTCTGGATAGCGAGTTTGCGCATGCCCAATGGCACTTGGCCCGCGCTCAATTTGAGCAGCGCACCTGGGCGGCTGCCAGCAGCGGCGCCTCGGCACTGCTCGACAACCCGCAGTGGCGAGAGCCCGCAGAGCGCTTGTTGCAAAAAATTGAACAGCGTCGGCAACAGGCGACTGAAATCAGCATGCTGCCCTATGGCGATCAGTACACCGTCGAAGCGATGATCTCTAGCTCGATGCCGGTCTCGCTGTTAGTCGATACGGGAGCGAGTATTTGCACGCTGTCCCAGTCGATGTACAACGCCATAGAATCGCAGATTGATGCGACGTTTATCAAGGACATACAGCTTAGAACCGCCGGTGGCACCGTGACCGCTCAACTCTATCGGATTTCCAGCTTAAGCCTTGGCGAATACAAGGTATCCGACCTCGAAATCGCCATCAATCCCCACAGCGGCGATGATTTCGATGGGCTGCTGGGAATGAATTTTTTGAGTATGTTTACCTTTGCCATCGACCAACGCAATCATCGGCTTCGCCTAAGTCCGAAATAGGCCCCACCCTAACCCGCCATCCCAAGCCCTCTAGCAACGTCTATTTTGGCTCCTGAGCCATCCAAAGAGCAGAGGTTGCCAAGCTAAAAAAGACTACGATTATCAAGTTTAAATAGCCACCGTCTACCACTGATTGTAGATGTTCGGGCAGGCGACTGACCAAGGGCTCGCGCACGACGAAAAAAGTCGCTGGACTACACAGCGCCAGCCATCTCGGATAGGCCGTTTGACGAGTCCACACCGCGACCACAAACAACACCGAAAATAACCCAAAAACTGGATAGACCAGTTGTCTAATGGCGTCATTACTGGTCACCGCCAAAGCGCTCAAAGCCTGTGCCGGCAGGTCTAAATCGACGGCAATCTGCGCCGCGACAGCCACGGCTATAAACGCGCCATGCACCACACCATAGGCCAGCATAATAAATACAAAAGAGCCGCAAACCGTCCACCGAAGCCATTTTTTTGTCGGTTCGAAGGCATGCTGAATTTGCCCGCAAGCGAGCACGTAAAAACTCACCGCGAGCAGCGCAGACTGGCCACTGAGGACGATTCGCCAAGCCGGCAAATTGCCCATCACCGCGAATTTATCGGTCGCAACCGGAGCATAGAAAAGCAACATATCGCCCATAAAGAGCAACAACCCACCCATGATCCCAGAGATACCGCAATAGACGGCGGCACGGTGCGAGATCAACGGGAATTCCCTAACCGCAAGTGCTGGCGTATTCATGCTGCGCGCTCCGGTGAATACAATCCATAGCTGAAAGCCTTTAACGAATAGCCTGTAACGAATAACCTGTAAAGAATAGCCGTAACAAATAGCCTGTAATGAATAGCCTGTAATGAATAGCCGTAATGAATCTCGCGTGACTCAACGCTCGCGATTCAAAGCCCCTAAACCAAAGGCCCGTATAGCACAGGCCCGTGTAGCACAGGCCAGCGAATAGCAACCGATTAACAACCCAGTATTACACCCACTGTTCTAAAAAAAGCTATAGATCAATGACGATATCCTGCCATGCATCGAGTATAACGCCCTTCGACCTTGTTGCTGTTACTGGCGTACTGTATTGCTGTCGCCAAATCATTGACCGGCCTCGACGATGTCATACAAAAACTGCTGTATCGAAAATTCAGTTTTCGGCAACTCTATCCCTTCCGGCAAGGTCGCCGTAAAACTGGTGTTGTCGAGATTGGGGCGACCTGTCGAGAGATCTAAATCGATGTGCATTTTACGCTCAGAATCATTGTCAACACCATCGCGTTCAGTGAATAGTAGCGGCGCATAGAGACTGTTGCGCACTACCACCAGCGACTTATCAAAATCGATCAAAATATATTGTTCGTCAAACCCGGCCGCGGCATAGGTGCTAAACGCTGCCGGAAAAGCCGCTGCCTGCGTATCTATCACCTGCGGCAATAGCGTCCGAAATTGCAAACCATAGGCATAAGAGGGCGTCTCATCCTGCACTATCGAGTCTGTGGCAATCTGTTTAATCGCGTCGACATAGCTTTTCGAAACCACCTGCTCGCCGTTCCAGCGCCCATCGTTCAACAGCAACTGACCGAGCTTGGCAAAATCCCGTGGTCGCGCGTCGAGGCAGCAATAACCGAGGTAATTACCTGCCCTCTGGCCGACTTCGACATTGTCGCGCCACCACAAAGCAGTCATATTGAGTGGACTCAACAAATAGCGATCGGCATAGTCCTGTAAATCCTTGCCGGTGGCCTGAAAAAGGATTTCAGCCAGCGCCATAGAATCGCAGTTGGAGTATAAAAAATTGCCGGTCTTTAAGGCCGCCCAGGGACGAGACTCTGGCTCTTCGAGGTCGAGTGAACGCGCCAAGCACCCCGACAACTGATCATCGGCGTAGTAGATATCGCCACCCGCCCCGGCATCTTTGGCGCTCGTGCAGGGCTGCAGATCGCCGCTGAAGAAATCTATGCACATCGGCTCCAAGCCAGAGCGCATGTCGAGTAAGTTAGCGATGCTGATATCCTTTCGCGCGTCGTTCGCCCACGCGGGAATATAGTTGGATGCACTCTCATCGAGAGATTCTATCTCGCCCCGATCGATCGCAATACCGACCAACAAACTGGTAACAGATTTCGCCATCGACCATGAATTTGCCAAAGAATCGCTATCCCGGGCGCGGTATAGCGTGACGAGTTCGCTCCAGCCAGCTGCCTCTAAGGCCTCGCTTTCTAGGGAGCCAATCCCTCGGTAGCGTTCGTAAATCAGTCTGTCATTGACAATCACCACACCAGCCTGGGTGTAATAACCATCCTTAAACGCCGCGTCGAAAGCCGCTGCGAGGGCCGTCGTATCAAATCCCTGAGATTCTGGGCTGGCTTCAAGCCAAACGGTATTGTTGCCTTCTGGAGCTGTGTCTGGTTCTGGTTCTGGATCGACGATGGGATTGCCACCGCCACCACCGCCACAATTAACGAGGATTAATAGACACAGTACTGAAATAAAAATATGTTTGATCATAACCGACACTCCATGTCGAAAAATTTGCCAAAGCGATTACCTAAACATCGGCCAAAGCGATTACCTAAACATCGGCCAAAGCGATTATCGAAGCTTCGGCCAAAGCGATTACCTAAACGTCGGCCAAAGTAATGATTAAAACGTCAGCCGAAACTAAGCCAGAATTACTGCCTCAGTCCTCCGACCGTCAACGTTCATTAATCAACCAGCGGTATTGGCCGCAGTCTCCAATAGACGTATTTAATGTCCCGCAATTAGAAGATATTGAACCCGAGGCGCACACGGCTTCGAGACTTGACCTATAATAGCCCGGAGGGCGCGCTATGGCCACCCGCAAAACGCAGTAACAACGCCAG
>CALGJN010000175.1:0-1102 GCA_937920185.1 uncultured Cellvibrionales bacterium
AAAATCAACCCGCCAAACATCAGCCCCAAGGTCACTCGATGAGCACTTAAATGTGATCTTAAACCGCTCTCGCCTGTGCTGTTGTGTGCCGATGAAATGGCAATTGCACGCGGCGGTTCGGGCAGTAAAAACACCGCGAGCGCAAGCAGTAATCCGGGGATCCCAGACATCAAAAAAACCGCTTGCCAGGGTTTGACATAGCCGACAATCGGGATCGTCAGACCACCTATAGCGGTGAGATAATCAATCAGCGCACCGCCACCCCAAAAGCTGATTCCCACGCCTATGTAGATCCCTGCAGTGGTTATTCCCAGCGCCCTGCCGCGCTCGGCCTCGGCGAAGGAATCGCCCACCAACGACACGCTGCTGGGCGCGAAGGCCGCATCGCCGGCGGCCACCCCCATACGCACGCCAAATAATTTTGCGTAGGAGTTGGCGAACAAAGCAGACATGGTCATGCACGACCACACTAACAACGCGCTGCCCAATACATCTTTTCTGCGCAGGCGATCGACCGCATAGCCAATCGGTAGCGCCATCAGCGCATAGCTCACCGAAAAAGCAGCGCCGAGCAGCAGCGCCATTTGAGAATCTGAAAGATTAAAATCCTGCTTAATCGGACCGACCAACATCGCCGGAATTTGGCGGTCGACAAAGGCCACCACGTTGGCCAGCGTCAGTAACGCCACGGTGGTGTAGGCGTGGACTTTTTTTGGGTAGGAGCGTTTATCGCGTTCGGTGGTCATACGGCGTTTGTTCGCTTGTGTTTAATTAGAGCGCGCCGAAACGCGCAAACCCATCGTTGATAGCGCTGATAGAGCGCTTTCGATCGCAGTAAAATGACCTATTGCACCGACATCATCAACAGCATATTGCCGGGCATATGATTATAAATACCGTAACCCGAACTGATCGCCACCAGGCCGTTTTTTGCCGTCGCTCCGGAACCTCCGCCAAAAGATCCACCGGTGGCCATCTGCCCGGAAATCGACGCTAAGGGCTGCGTAGTATCAATGCTGTACAGAACCTCACCAGAATTTTCATCGTGCACGCGCAGCACGCCGTCCATTCCTCCCGCAAAAATCTTGCCGCTAATCACAGA
>CALGJN010000176.1:0-10725 GCA_937920185.1 uncultured Cellvibrionales bacterium
GATAATCATAAAGAATTAATAATTAAGCACAGTCAGATTTTGTTATGCTAAAATCTTGGTCCGAGCAATGTCTGGCGCAGCGCACTGCGGACGCAGAGACTAAATTGCTATGAGATCGCCACGAACGATCTTAAATATCATATGGGAGGATTTTTGAGTGAGTGAATACGACAAAGAATTTGAGTTTTACGTAGGGCCGGCGACTCACCTTGAGGGAGCCTCACTAGCGATCGACGGCACCGCGCGCATCGACGGTAAAATCGTTGGCAAAGTCTCTGTAAAGCACCTCATCGTCGGCGTCGACGGTGTTGTTCAGGGCGATATATCTGGCGAGACCGCGACCATCGAAGGCACGGTAGAAGACACCCTATCGCTGACCGGAAAATTGCTCGTGTGCGCGTCGGGCCGCATTCGGGGTAAAATTCAGTACGGGTCAATCCAGACCGAAGAGGGCGCAAAACTGATCGGCGAAATCACTACCGATTGGGATCAAGGAACGGCCGCACCTGAAGTCTCTAGTCGACTGGAAGCCTTTAAATCTGGTTTGACCATGGACGCCGACAGCGAACAGCTGGAAATCTAAGTTACTTTTTTAGTGCCCGAGGACCCTTTTTGAGCAATCTACTTTCAGGCTCAGGAGCAAGATCCACCGCTCGACCCAAGACGGTCATTTTTGCCAACTCCAAAGGTGGCGTGGGCAAGAGTACCCTCGCGCTTTTGATGGGCCTAGGACTGGCGACGCGGCATCAAGACGCCAGCGTCAAGTTAATCGATCTCGACCCCCAAGCGACCAGCAGTGACTCACTGCGCCGCTTTTGCGATATGCGCTTTTCGGTGGTCAACGACAAGCGACTGAATTTGGCCGACGGTGGGCCGGATAATGAAAACATCGTCAAAAGCATCGATGCCGAGCGCAACAGCCGATTCAACAAGCGCTTCGTAGTCCTCGACAGCGCCGCGGGCAGCGATCCGAGCCGCAGTCCATTCCTATTCCAATGCGACATCATGCTAATTCCCACATCGGTAAGCGATGCCGACATCTTCGCCACCAAGAAGTATCTTGCCGATTTACACAACCTCTTTAGTACCCACGAAATTCGCCGCACAACACCGCCACCAGCGTTGGTGGTATTGCCGAATCTAGTCGACAGTCGCGAGGAATTTAACGAACTGCGCCACTCCTTAGTCAAGGAACAGGTGTATCTCGGCAAGCCGCTGTATTATTCACCTGCGTTTCGCCGCGCTTTTCGCGAACAGCGCAACGATGAAAACATCCGCACCATATTCCAACAGGCGCAGCCCTATACGCTATGGTTGACGAGTCTGCTGACGCAATCCCACCGACTTGAGAAAAGACCCAAGAAACTGTTTCAATTATAACCGGCGCAGGGCGCACAACCGCGCTCTGGGTGATACCATTTGCCGAGGATGCCGCCGAACATGTGCGCGATGCGAAAAAAGTCCGATCTCCCGAAAAAAATCTGCGCAAGCTGCCAACTACCTTTTGCGTGGCGTAAAAAATGGCGTAACAACTGGCCCGATGTGCGCTACTGTTCCGAGCGTTGTCGAAAGCGTCGAGTCACCACCTAATCACCTGTCCTGACGGTATACGAGATTATGCAAGCACCCAGAAATCCTCGCAACGAAACTGACATCCTGATCATTGGCGCCGGACTCGCAGGACTCAGCGCAGCGCAGAAGCTGGTCGAGCACGGTCGCCAAGTACTGGTGGTAGACAAGGGCCGAGGTCTCGGCGGACGTCTAGCGGGCCGCCGCATTGGCACTGCGACCTTCGACCATGGCGCGCAGTTTATGACCGCACGTGATCCGCGCTTTGCGGCCCTAGTCGAGCGCTGGGTGGACGCCGGTGTCGCCGAGGAGTGGTATCGCAGTTACCCAGGTCAACCGCAAGCACACCCCCGCTGGCGTGGTGTGCCGACCATGACTGCGTTGGCCAAAGATCTGGCGCGCGGCATCGAAGTGTGGTCGAGCACGAGAGTCGTTGAAATGCGCCAATCCGAGCGCGCTTGGCATATTGCATTAGATAATGGCGACAGCCTCACCGCCGGCACAGTGATATTAACCGCGCCGGTGCCGCAGTCGATCGATCTCATCGATGGCGCTGCCATCGCGCTGTCTAGCGATCACCGCCGGCGTCTCGAACAAATCGAGTACGACGCCTGCATCGCGGTAATGGCGGTCCTCGACGGCCCTAGCATGATCCCAGCGCCGGGCGCAGTCGCGCCGCAAAATGGCATCCTCGACTGGATTAGTGACAACCAGCAAAAGGGCGTCTCCGGCGTGCCTGCAGTGACCCTGCACGCCAGTGCCGCATTTAGCGCAGAGCATCTAGACGCGCCGCGCGAGGTCGTCGGCAAACGCATCATCGAGGCCGCGCAACCTTGGATACAAGCGACGGTGATCGATTACCAAGTGCACGGTTGGCGCTACAGTAAACCCAGCCGCGTGGATGAGGAAACCTGCTTGGTGGTCTGCCAAGATCCGCCGTTGGTACTCGCCGGCGATGCCTTTGCCGGCCCCCGCGTCGAAGGTGCTGTTGTCTCGGGTTGGGCGGCCGCAGAAGCACTTAACAACGACATCCCGTGATCCTGAAGGCCTGTACGCCGATTGCCGGCCGCGGTCGTTGGTACAGCCAGCGTTTGTGGTCGTCGCATAATGACCTGCCAACAAGCGTCGCTGGAAACGGATCGTGCATAACATTATGTTATTGATGATTGCTTTTCTAACGCTAATAGCGCGAAGATTTAGTGATATACTTTTTTAAAAAACCATGACCAGTAAAGCAAACTGCGCGCACAATCGGCAACCCATAGCCGCCGCGCCAGGCAAATTCATAGAGGGCTTGATCAATGGCAGACACTGAACAAACATTGCGGGTGCAACTGGCAGCCTGCTACCGTATCTTTGACCATCTCGGCTGGACCGAATCGATCTACAACCACATCACCGTGAAGTTGCCTGGCGAGCATGAGCATTTTCTGATCAACCCCTATGGTCTCCATTTTAGCGAGGTCTGCGCGTCCAACCTGATCAAGGTCGATATCGACGGCCAGATCGTCGAACACAGCGAGTACCCGGTAAATCCGGCCGGCATGCTGATTCACACTGCCATCCACGGCGCCCGCAGCGACATCCGGTGCATTGCCCACACCCACACCGATGCCGGCATGGCCGTCGCCTGTCAGGCGCGAGGATTGCGCCATGAGAACTTTTATTCCGCGCTGATGCAAGGCCAGATAGCCTACCACCCGTTCGAGGGAATCACCGTATTAGACGGCGAAAAACAACGCCTAATAGCCAATCTTGGCGATAAAAACCTGTTGATATTGCGCAACCATGGCCTGCTCAGTTGCGGCCGTTCGATCCCCGAGGCCTACCAAAATCTCTGGGGCCTGCAGCGCGCTTGCGAAATACAGGTGGCCACCGATGCCTGCGGTGAAGCCATCACGCCGATCTCGTCAGAGGTGTTGGAAAAAGCTGAGCAAGTGATGAAAATCCAAACTATGGGACAGCCCTCCGGACAACTCGAATTCGACGCCATGCAGCGTATCGTCGATAAAATCGATCCCAGTTACCGCGAGTAAAACCGACGTTAATGGGCCCGCTATTTAAATAATCCGCGAGCAATGATGAGCTTCATAATTTCATTGCTGCCGGCATAGATGCGCTGCACACGCGCATCGGCAAACGCCCGACAGACCTTATATTCCCACATGTAACCCCAGCCTCCGTGGAGCTGGAGACACTCATCGGCAGTTCGACACTGCAGTTCAGTGACCAGTAATTTAGCCTTCGAGGCGGTCACTGTGTCGAGCTCATTGGCCAGCAACAATTCGGTACAACGGTCGACAAAGACCTCTGCGGACGTCACCTCGGTGTCCAACTCGGCGAGTTTAAACTGGGTATTTTGGAACGCCGCCAAGTTGCTACCAAACGCCTTGCGCTGCTGAGTATAGGCCACGGTCTGCTCGATCAGCGCCTTGCAGGTGCCAATACCACTGATCGCCACCGATAGCCGCTCCTGCGGGAGGTCTTGCATTAGATAGACGAATCCGCGGCCCTCCTCGCCGAGCAGATTGTCAGCCGGAACCCGCACATCCTGAAAGAACAGTTCGGCAGTATCCTGCGCCTTCAGGCCTAACTTCTCCAGGTTTTGGCCCTTGGTAAAGCCTGCCAGTCCGGCCTCGACCAAAAACAGACTGATTCCCTTGGCACCGGCGGTTGGGTCGGTTTTAGCCACCACAATCACCAGATCGCTCATAATACCATTGGTAATAAAGGTCTTTGAGCCATTCAAAATATAGTCGTCACCGGACCGCACCGCAGTGGTGGTAATCGCCTGTAAATCTGAGCCGGTGCTCGGTTCTGTCATGGCGATGGCCATAATCAACTGTCCAGAAATACACCGCGGTAGGTATTTTTTCTTTTGCGCATCGGACCCATAGCGCACTAAATAAGGCACCGCAATATCCGAGTGTAGGGTCCAACCAAGGCCCGACGCTCCGGCCCGACCAATCTCCTCGCCGACGATCGCGTTGTATCGAAAATCGGCGCCGACACCCCCGTATTCCTCGGGTACCGTCGGGCATAAAATACCTTGGGCTCCGGCCTGCAACCAGATCTCCCGACTGACACAGCCGTCTTTCTCCCACTGCGCATGCTGCGGAAGCGCCTCGTTTTCGATCAGTTTGCGTACCGAATCACGAAACATTTGATGGTCTGAATCGTAGAGGGTTCTGGGAATCATTGGGCGCTCCATGGCGATAAAAAACAGGCTGGAGCGGCTATGTCGAACGACTTAAACCGTATCTTTGCGCAGACAGGCGCCCCTCCGTGAGTGCGTGTAGCATAACACGCAATGCTGAGGTGCGCTCAATCGGGCAAAGCACAAAAGGCGCTTGACTGCAGCGAGGCAATCCCGCCGCTAGGGGCTGGCTAAAACCGCTTGGCCAGCATCGCGGTGGGCGTTAGGTAGGCCAACCAAGCGACCAAACGCCAGCGGCGAGTGATGTAGACATGGTTCTTTTTACGCACGATGGCGACCATTATCTGCCGCACCGCACGGTCGACCGGCGCCATCCAAGGGGGCGAGCCGAGGACCATCGGGGTGCGCACAAAACCCGGTTCAACCACGGTGACAGTAATCGGTACCCGACGGCGGTCGACGCGGCCCCGGAGACCGTTCAAGTAGCTCGAAACGAACGCCTTAGAAGCGTGATAGGTGGGCATTGATGCCCCAGAAATATGCGCTGCAAGCGATGAAATACCGACCAGATGGCCTTTTCCCGTCGCCTCGAAGTGCTGCATCGCAACCACCGCTAAGGCGCAAAAGCCGCGCACATTGACATCGATAATGGTGCGCTGATTCTCCCATTCAAGACGGCCTTCGAGAAAGCCCACGCCAGAATTCAGCACCACCATATCAACGCCGCCCATCCGCTCGATCAACCCCTGCAACTGCGCCTGCGCGTGTTCACACTCGGTGACATCAGAACACTGCACCCAATGCTCACCGGGCAGTTGTTCCATCAGTTCGTTGAGACGATCCTCGCGCCGCGCCATCAAACCCAGTTGATAGCCAGCATCGGCCAACTGAATCGCCAACTCCCAGCCGATGCCGGAACTCGCTCCGACGATAATTGCTTTGCCCATAGCTGATCCCTGAAGTCAGTAAAAGTGCGCGCAGTGTAGCTGCATCGCGCCGATCTGAGAAGGCGCGATCGACAATCGGGCGGCGCGCTACATATTCCTGCGATACAGCCCGCCAACGCTGTACAAAGCATAGCTCATCTGGCCCAGCGTGCAACATTTTGAGGCGTTCATAAGTTCGGCAAAAATATTCTCTCGATTGAGTGCCGCAGATTGCAATTGCACCACGGCTGCTGCGTGCGCCTCGCGATTGCGCGCCTGGCAATCGGCGACGTTATCCACCTGCATCTGTTTTTCGTCGTCGCCAGAACGCGCCAATTCGCGACCTTCGATGACCTCTTCGGAGCCGGCTTCCGGTAAAAAGGTGTTGACGCCGATCAGCGGCAGGCTGCCATCGTGTTTTTTGTGCTCGTAGTACATGCTCTCTTCTTGAATTTTACCGCGTTGATACATGGTATCCATGGCCCCGAGCACACCGCCACGCTCGGAGATCTTTTCAAATTCCTCGTACACAGCAGTCTCCACCATGTCGGTGAGTTTTTCGACGATAAAGGATCCTTGCCACGGGTTCTCGCAGAAGTTTAAGCCAAATTCCCGATTGATTATCAACTGGATGGCGACCGCGCGGCGCACCGATTCCTCGGTGGGCGTGGTGATGGCTTCGTCGTAGGCGTTGGTGTGCAAGCTGTTGGTATTGTCAAAGATCGCATACAGCGCTTGCAGGGTGGTGCGAATGTCGTTGAAACTCATTTCCTGCGCGTGCAGGCTGCGCCCAGACGTCTGAATGTGATATTTTAGCATCTGGCTGCGCGGCCCAGCGCCGTAGCGCTCTTTCATCGCTCGCGCCCAAATCCTGCGCGCAACGCGACCCATTACGGTGTACTCGGGGTCCATGCCGTTGGAAAAGAAAAAGCTGAAATTGGGCACAAAATCATCGACCTTCATACCGCGAGATAGATAATATTCAACCAGCGTAAAGCCGTTTGACAGAGTGAACGCCAACTGCGATATCGGATTCGCGCCGGCCTCGGCAATATGGTATCCGCTGACCGATACGCTGTAGTAATTACGCACCTTGTTGTCGATAAAAAACGACTGCATATCGCCCATCATTTGCATCGCAAAATTAGTCGAAAAAATACAGGTATTCTGCGCCTGATCCTCTTTTAAAATGTCTGCTTGGACGGTACCACGAACCGAACTCAGCGTGCGTTTGCGGATCTCTGCATAAACCTCGGCAGTCACCAAGTCATCGCCGCTAACACCGAGTAAGCCAAGACCCAGTTGATTGTGCGTCTCTGGCAGATCACCGGCGTAGGCCGGCCTCGGGTGAACGTTAAACAGGCTGTCAATCTTGGTCTTGGCGTCTTCCCACAGACCATTTTCCACGAGGTACAACTCGACCTGCTGGTCGATGGCGGCGTTCATGAAAAACGCCAATATCATCGGTGCGGGGCCGTTGATAGTCATCGATACCGAGGTCGATGGAGCGCACAGATCAAACCCTGAAAAGAGCTTTTTCATATCATCGAGGGTCGCGATACTGACGCCGGAATTGCCAATTTTACCCCAGATATCGAGGCGTACATCGGGATCCGAACCGTACAGGGTCACCGAATCGAACGCGGTCGACAAGCGGGTCGCCTCCTGACCCTTTGACAGGTAGTGAAAACGGCGGTTAGTGCGCTCCGGCGTTCCCTCACCGGCAAACATACGGGTTGGATCCTCGCCCGCGCGGCGATAGGGAAATACGCCGGCGGTATAGGGGTAGCCGCCGGGCAAGTTTTCCGCCAGCAAGAAGGTCAGTTGTTCGCCCCAATCGGCGTATTGCGGCGCCGCTATTTTCGGGATCTGCAGGCCGCTGAGCGACTCCACTCGGTTGCTGCCAGTGATGTCTTTACCGCGAACCTGATAACTGTATTGCTCGCTCTCGACACCGGCCTTGCGCTGCGGCCACTCCTGCAACAGACGAATCGACTCGCCATTTAATTCGGCCAGCGTATGCTGATAGGCTTGGCGCAGAGCGCGCAGGGTCGCGTCGTCGTCCGCATTGCTTAACGCCGCGACCGGGTAGGCCTGTAGCGCTTCGGGGAGCTCGCTGTCGCCAATCACTTGGAGCGCGCAGAACTGTTGATAGGCGCGTGACGCGGCCTCCGCCTGCTGCGTATTAGTGGCTTTAATCGCACGCGCCTGCTCACTGATTTCGGCCAGATAACGGATTCGACTGCCCGGAATCAGCGCCGCGGATTTCGGTTCCACCTCGGGAGCCGCACCATCCGCCGCTAGCGGCGACTCAGCCAACCACACCGAACTATCGAGATCGTTGCGCTCGACCATCAGGCGACAGAGGTTGCGAAACGCATGATTGACACCCGGATCGTTGAATTGACTGGCGATGGTTGGATAGACCGGGATATCTTCAGCCGCCACGTCAAAGGTATTGTGGTTGCGCTGCCATTGTTTGCGAATATCGCGCAGCGCGTCTTCGGCGCCGCGACGGTCGTACTTATTGAGGATCACCATATCGGCATAATCGATCATATCGATTTTTTCGAGCTGGCTAGCGGCACCATAATCGCTGGTCATGATGTACAGCGAAAAGTCCACCAGATCGACAATTTCAGAATCCGACTGGCCGATGCCGGCGGTTTCAACCAAAATTAGATCGTAGGCCAAAGACTTTAAAAACAACGTAATATCGCCAAGCATTTCACTGGTCGCCAAGTGCTGCCGGCGAGTCGCAATAGAGCGCATATAAATATTGTCGGACGACAGTATATTCATCCGAATGCGATCGCCCAACAGGGCACCGCCGGTGCGTCGGCGCGTCGGATCGACTGCCAACACAGCAATCCGCATGTCTGGGCGCTGCTGCAAAAAACGGCCGAGCAATTCGTCGACACTGCTGCTCTTACCGGCGCCACCGGTGCCGGTAATCCCCAGCACCGGGGTGTCGCCAGCCGCCAGTTGCCAGGTCTTTTTTAAACGCGCCAATTCAGCCTCGTCGAGCCCGCCCTCTTCGATCAACGAGATCATCTGAGCCACCGAAATATCGCTGTCTTTGTGCACCTCTGGCGGCTGGAATCCGTCCACCCGATGCTCGCGCGCGCGCGCCACTAGGTCTTCAATCATGCCCACCAACCCCATCTTCATACCGTGCGTCGGGTGGTATATTTTCTCCACCCCCTCGGCCTCGAGTTGGGCAATCTCGTCGAGCGTAATAGTACCGCCGCCGCCGCCAAAAATTTTGATGTGACTGGCGTTATTCTCCTTTAGGCGCTGCAGCATAAAGCTAAAATATTCCATGTGCCCGCCCTGATAGGAGCTGATCGCAATGGCGTCGGCGTCCTCTTGGATCGCCGCTCGCACCACGTCGTCGACGCTGCGATTGTGGCCTAGGTGGACGACTTCGGCACCATTCCCCTGAATCATTCGGCGCATTACGTTGATGGCCGCATCGTGCCCATCGAACAGCGAGGCGGCGGTGACAAATCGGAGCGGTGTCGAAACCCCGGACTGATCGCTGTTGGATTTTTGTTGCAGAGCTGAAGGCTGTGACGACATGCTTGGATCCTTACCGGTCTTGAAACACCAGTGGCTGAAATGAGAGATGGTAAAAATAAATAGTCGAGTATATTGACCCATTGTCCGACAATATGTCAATATCTAAACCAATGCACGTTTATGGGGTTCGGTCACGCAGTCCGACTTCTTCGAGCTGCGGTTTACGAGAGGCCCCTATGTCCGTCAATCACAATTTTACCAAATTAGCTCGCCAGCCCGCTTACCGCGCAGTCAGTGAAAAAATCCGTCAGGTGATTCTGTCGGGCGAGTTGCAGGCGGGTGATATGTTGCCCACCGAACTCGAACTCGCAGAACAATTTGGCGTCACCCGCTCAACCCTGCGCGAGGCGATCAGACTCCTCGAAGAGAGCGGTATCATTGGCCGTGCCGACCGCAAGCGCTTGGTGGTGACGCTGCCGCAAACCGCTGCTGTCGGGCGTTCGGTTAGCTCCGCCATGCTGATGCACCGAGTGACCTTTAAAGAACTCTGGCAAGTGGCTATGGGTCTCGAGCCACTGGCCGGAAAATTGGCCTGCGCATCGGCGACCGATGAGGACAAACAACGACTCGCCGATAATCTGCAGCACACAGAAACGGTGCTCGACGACCACGCGCGCTTGCTCGAAGCCGAGATCGACTTTCATAACTTGGTTGCATCGGCGACCCACAACTACGCGTTACTGCAGGCGCGGGCGCCGCTCAACGATCTGTTTTATCCAGCGTGGGGCGCAGTCATCCGAGCGCTATCGCCGGGCCAGCGTATTTTGGTCGCCCACCGACGGGTGTATGGTGCGATCTGTAACAACCAACCCAGAGAGGCCGAGCGCTGGATGGAAAAACACATGATAGATTTTAGACGCGGCATCGAAATGGGCAACTTAGGTTTTGATCAACCGGTCACCAGCGCCGCCAATACCAGCGATCAGAATTGAGTCGCCGCGCCGTGCGCCACAACCGGTGCGACCGATCTGTCGACCAACAAACACTCCAACCGCCCCTCCTCCATTAACCGGCTCTTGCTGATCACAAACGGCGCCAGCAGGCCCGCCAAGTCCGCCTGCGTGTGGGTATAAAGGCGCAGCGGTGCACCACCCCGCGGTACTTGGGTGATGGTGTCGGCGTCGGCCAATCCGTAGTGATAGTGAGGCATCGGCGTGGCACGCATCGCACCCAGACAATAACCGCGGGTGGCTGCGCTGAGGTGAGGCTGCAACGCCTCGAGCATGGCGGCGATATAGGGAGCCCTAAGGTAGCAAAAAAAGTCCCAGAACAAGCACACGTCCAAGCGCACACCAGGCTTCAGTTTAAGCGCCGCGGTAAACAGTGCAATCAGATCAGCGGGCGCCATATCCGGCTGCGAACCACTGATAAAGGGCTCGGCATAGAGATCGGGAAAGGCCAAATAGCAATGCCGCTGGTTGAAGTGACGACCAAAAAAGTTCACCGTAGAGGCCCCAGCGCTGCCGACATCCAGCACCCGCATGGCCTTGT
>CALGJN010000177.1:0-3397 GCA_937920185.1 uncultured Cellvibrionales bacterium
TGTGTAACACTATCCTAAGGTACTTAGCTAACCCGCCGCTCGGCACCGGCACCGGCACCAGCTACGGCAACGGCAACGGCAACGGCAACGGCAACGGCACCAGCTACGGCAACGGCAACGGCAACGGCAACGGCCTTATATCGTCTGTGCAGTATAAACCAATACTAAAAAACCAGTTATTTATTAGCGCATTAAGCGATTTTTTTGCCCCCCGAATCCTGTCGACAGAAAACACTTTTTAATCGACAGACGCCAACCTCTTACGATCAAGAGTCATAGCTAGGTCAACCCCACAGCAAAAGTGAAGCGTTTAACTATCAGCCTCGATAGCGCCTGCCAACGTCACACGGTGCCCATGCAGATTGTCCATCGCTACCACGGGCGCATAATACCGCGTTGAAACATGCAAATGTGTCACTCGTGCGTCTCGATTAGTGGATCGTTGTCGGTTTGTCTTTAGACACATAATAAATCAAAATTCCGACACCAATAATAGCCAACCCCAGAAGCCCCTCTTGGGGGCGTTCTCGCAGCACATAAATCAGCGTCCAAAGAGTGACAGCCAGATACACCAAGGGTGTTACTGGATAGCCGAGTGTCCTGTAGGCACCGACAATATTAAGCTCTTTATAGCGTAAGACAAAAATTCCGAGCACCGAAAACAAGGTGTTGATGGCGAGCACAAAGCTAGAAAAAATCAACACTGATTCAAAAGTTGCGCTGATCACGAAAAAAATCGCTATCGCGCCTTGCAGTAAAATCGCCGTCACAGGTATGCCCTGAGCATTGCAAACGGCAAGTTTTGAGAACACCGTAAAATCTTCGCCAATCATCTGCAGCACCCGCGGGCCTGCCATCGTCATGGCACTGACGGTAGAAATCAGCAACAGCGCCAATACCGCCCCCATAATTTTTCCGGCATTACCCCCAAGGGCATGCTCAGCAACAATTACCCCGACCTCCATCTGCCCTTTGAGGCTGGGTATCGGCGCGGCACTCAAAAAGCTCGCGTTGAGTATTAGGTACAGCACCATCACGATTCCGGTACCAAAAAATAGCACCATCGGAAGATCGCGCTGTGGACTGTCCATTTCTCCCGTCAAATATGTCGCCGCGTTCCAACCGGTATAGGCGTAGTTAACGTAGATCAGCGCCACCGCAAAGGCACCGCTAAAAATCAATCCTTGATCACCTTGCTGAGGCGCAAAACTGATCGCCTGTGGACTGTTACCAAAAATAAAAATAATCAAACAAAACAATATGATGAGCGCGAACTTTAATGCCGTAAAGAGCTTTTGGACGCGGCTGCTGGCGTGCCGAGAGAAGCAGTGAGAGAGCGACAACACCGAAACCAGGGCCAGCGCTGCTGGCACCCGCGGCAGATCCGGAAATACCGCAGAGAGATAGGCCGCAAATGTCATCGCCGCCAGCGCTACAGGGGCGGCAAAGCCAACGGTGGCCGATACCCAACCGGAGACAAAACCGGCACAGGGGTGGTAAAGCCGAGTCAAAAAGTTATATTCACCACCAGATCTCGGCAAATTTGCCCCTAATTCAGCGTAGGTCAGCGCACCGCATAGTGCGGTAACGCCCCCAACCAGCCAAAGCATCATCAGCACAAACGGCGATTGCAGCCCCAACAGTTGAAAACCTAAACTGGTAAATACGCCCGTGCCGATCATATTTGCGGCAACCACCGAGATACCGGTGGTCCTTGAAAATGTTTGCATCATAAGTCTTCAGTTAACTGGCTCTGTTTTGTTGTTGGGGAACTTACAATGAGCGATATCATTAAGCCTCTCAAACCGATGAATCATTGGTCGCGCGCATAAACTCGCTCTCCCGCCAACCACGTTTCCAACACCTGCGTTTGCCAAATAGCTTGCGGTGCTATGTTGTAGATGTCTCGATCGATCAAGATAAAGTCGGCCCATTTACCCGGGGTGAGGCCACCTAGAACATTTTCTTGATGTGCCGCCCAAGCGGCATCGATAGAAAATGAGCGCATGGTCTCCTCAAGGCTCATAGCTTGCTCTGCGATCCAACCGCCGTCGGGAAGATTAGCGTGATTCTGACGGGTAACTGCCGCATGAATGCCATGAAAAACATTCGCTAACTCGATCGGAAAATCGGACCCAGAAACCACTCGACTGTCCTGATCGAGAAAGCTACGCCACGCGTAAGCTCCTTTTAATCGATCCGGCCCGACTCGATCTTCCGCCATATTCATATCGCTGACAGCGTGCACCGGTTGCATCGAGGGGGTCACATCTAAACCCTTAAAACGTGGCATGTCTGCCAAACTAACGACCTGAGCATGCTCTATTCGATGGCGCAAATGCCGCCCCCCCGCAGTCGCGTAGGCACGTTGAATTTCATCCAATCCCATACGATTACCAAAGTCGCCAATCGCGTGAATGGCGATTTGAAAGTTGGCGTCGATCGCCAAAGCAAAAATGCGCCGCAAGTCCTCGGCACTGGTTAACAGCAAACCGCTGTGATCTGGCCGATCTGAGTAGGGCTCGAGCATGGCAGCGCCATAACTGCCCAGCGCGCCGTCGATATATATTTTGATGCTGCGCAGCGAATACATATCGCTAGGATCATTACTATGGCCGCCGGCTAAGACCTGTTCAAGATCGGTTTCTGTCGACGAATACATTCCATAAATTCGCACCGACATAGCGCCGCGATCGGCTAATTGACGGTAAGTTTTATGTTCTTGGGAGGATACCCCAGCATCGTGTACCGACGTAATCCCTAAACTCAATAGATGCTCACTCGCCGCGTCGAGCGCGCGCTGTATATCGCTCTCGTTCGGTGCTGGAATGGCCCGTTTGACCAATTCCATGGCATTATCGACAAATACACCACTCGGTTCGCCCGCTGCGTTAAAGATAATTTCGCCACCGGCGGGCGTCGCGGTGTCGCGATTGACACCGGCAAGTTCCATCGCTCTACTGTTGGCCCAACCGGCGTGGCCGTCAATACGCTCCAACCAAACTGGACGATCAGCGATCTCCGCATCGAGCAAGGCTGCGCTAGGAAAGGCTTTACCCGGCCACAATACCTGATTCCAACCGCGGCCCGTGAGCCAATTTAACGACGGATTTTGCCTACCGTACTCGCCGATTGCGTCGACTACAATTTGCGCCGACGGCATACCACGCACATCGATACTCAACAGCGTATAACCGAGCCAGGAGACATGACCGTGCCCGTCGATCAGCCCCGGCAACAATGTTTTTCCGTTACCATCTAACACCGTCGCGCCACGATATTTTTGTTTGAGTTGACCGTCACCGGTGGCGACAACTCGCCCACCGCGGATAGCCAGCGCAGAAAACTGAAATAACTGCCTGGCACCATCAAAACTGTAGCCCTGCACATTATCAAT
>CALGJN010000178.1:0-9319 GCA_937920185.1 uncultured Cellvibrionales bacterium
GGCTCGTCGAGCAATAGCAGTTCCGACGGGCTCATCAATGCTTGGGCCAAGTTTAAACGGATCCGCCAACCGCCGGAAAAACTGGTCACCGGCAGCGCCATTTCCGCCTGCTGAAACCCCAGTCCATGCAATAGCTGCTCGGCGCGATGTTCGGCCGCATAACCGCCAATACTGTCCATGGTTTCAACCCAGCGCGCCAACTGATAATTGTCATTAGCGGCCTCGGCAGCGGCAATAGCGCGTTCGGTATCGCGCAGCGCCGCGTCGCCATCGAGAACAAATTCCAAGGCACTGCGCGACACCGCCCGCACCTCTTGGGCCATGTGCGCAATCCGCCAATCCGCAGGAATAGATAAATCGCCGCCATCCGCTGTCAATTCCCCCAACAACAACTTAAACAGGCTTGATTTGCCACTCCCGTTGGCGCCAATCACACCGATGTGCTGCCCCGGATGTACCGCTAACTGGGCACCCTCAAGCAACACCTTGGCACCGCGTCGAAGATCGATGGCTGTAAGCGTAATCAAAGCGCCAATAACTCCCTATTCAAAACCCAAAAACCCGCCCGATTGATGTTGCCACAACTGTGCGTAGACGCCACCGCGCGCCAGCAATTCGGCATGATTGCCCTGTTCGACAATGGCACCCTGATCAAACACGACCAACCGATCCATGGCGGCGATGGTCGACAACCGGTGGGCGATGGCAATCACCGTTTTACCGGCCATCAAGCGATTAAAACTTTGCTGTATAGACGCCTCGACCTCTGAATCCAACGCCGACGTCGCCTCGTCGAGCACCAGTATAGGCGCATCCTTGAGCAATACGCGGGCAATCGCTATGCGCTGGCGTTGGCCACCCGAAAGCGTCACCCCGCGCTCACCAACGTGGGCATCATAACCGGTGCGCCCGGCAACATCGCGCAACTGGAGTATAAATTCATGGGCCTCGGCCCGCCGCGCCGCAGCCAACATGGCCTCTTCGCTGGCGTCGGGTCGACCGAAGAGGATATTTTCGCGCACCGATCGATGCAATAGCGAGGTGTCCTGGGTCACCACCGCAATGCTGCTGCGCAAACTCTCCTGCTGGACGTTGGCGATGTTGCTGCCATCGATGGAGATAGCGCCCTGTTGAATATCGTAAAAGCGCATCAGTAAACTAACCAAGGTAGACTTTCCGGCACCGCTGCGTCCGACAATACCGACTTTTTCACCCGCAGCGATCTGCAGGTTGAGATCGGCAAATACCGGCGCACGACCGTCGGTAAGCCCGCCATGGTAAGCGAAGCTGACCTGCCGATAGTCGATCGCACCGCGACTCACCCGCAGCGGCGGAGCACCCTCGACATCACCGACCGCCTGCGCCACCGAGAGTGAATTCATGCCGTCTTGCACCACCCCAAGATTCTCAAATAAGTTGCTGATCTCCCACATAATCCAGTGCGACATGCCGGTTAATCGAATCGCGAGGCTGATTACCACGGCGATCGAGCCAGGCGTAACAGCATCCTGCAACCACAACCAGATACCGAGCGCCGAGGTGGAAAAAATTAACCCTACATTGAGCGTCCAAAGCGAGATGTTGAGCAACGTCCCAAGGCGCATCTGGGGGTGCACAGTGGCTAGAAAATCCCCCATCCCCTGCTTTACATAGGCCGATTCGCGGCCGTCATTAGAAAACAGTTTGAGGGTCAAAATATTGGCGTAACTGTCGACCACTCGGCCGGTCATCAACGAGCGGGCATCGGCTTGGCGAGAGGAAATTTTTTTCATTCGTGGAATAAATGTCCGCTGCACAAGAATGTACAGCAACAACCAAACAACCAACGGGGCGCACAATCTTGGGTCGGCGCTCGCCACCAACACCAGCGTCGCGATTAAATACACTTGGATGAACAGTAACACATCGAGCAGTTTCATCACCACTTCGCGCACCGCCAGCGACGTCTGCATGACTTTGGTCGCGACACGCCCGCTAAATTCATTCTGAAAGTAGGCGTAACTTTGATTGAGCAGGTAGCGGTGCATCATCCAGCGCACACGCGCCGGAAAAGCGCCCATCAAGGTCTGGTTGATGACCAGCGAACGCGCCGACACCAAAAGTGGAATCACCACTAACACGAAGCCTGCCATGGCCGCTAACTGGGGCCATGACCGTTCGATAAAAGTCGTCCGATCATGCAGTGCCAACCAGTCGACAATCTGTCCGAGAATGCCAAATAACATCGCCTCGGAAACCGCCATCAGTGCCGTCAACAACGCCATCAGCGCCAGCCATGGCTCGAAACCGCGGGTATAAAATCGACAAAACGCGTAGAGTCCGGTCGGCGGCTGTGGCGCGCGCGTCAGCGGAAAGGGGTCTACCCGCCGCTCAAAAAAGTCAAACATCAAAGGTCCTTACACCATCGGAGGCAGTCCTCCAAATAACTATTGGCAATCGCAATCGATTGCGACTGACGGTCTTAAATACTGCGCAGCCATCTAGGTGATCGCCGCTTGGGTCGATCAACCGGTGATGCGCTGCGGAAATTGACGCGCGGCATCACCGGCGCGCCAAAACGGCAACTTGCCCATCGACGCGACAAATATTTGATCATCGAAAAAACGCTGCAACCAGCCCGTCAGGCGCGGGTAGGGCGCGGTGTTAAACCATTCGCGCTCGACCGCTGCGAACTGTCGCAGCATTGGAAAAATCGCCACATCTGCCAGCGAGCAACGCGAACCAAACAGATAATCGCGTCCCTGCAGCAGCGACTCGAGTACCACCACAAACCGCTCGGCCTCTGTGCGCCACTGCGTCTGGGTCTTTTGCGGGTGCCGATCTGCGTATTTATAGCGATCTAAAGCGGCTTTAAAACCGCCATCGTTCTCGGCGATCAGTGCCGCTTCCGGCGCCGCGGGGGCGCACTGCAGCCAGCCTTTTGGATCGCACTGCGTCAGCGCCCAGCGCATAATGTCGAGGCTCTCTACCAATACCTGCCCACTAGCCAATTGCAATACCGGCACGGTGCCACGTGGCGACACTTGCAGCAGTTGTTGCGGTTTGTCAGACAGTCTTACTTCCCTGATCTCGACCTCGATGCGGGCAGCGCACAGTGCCATGCGTGCGCGCATCGCGAACGGGCAGCGCCTAAACGAATATAGTATGGGCTTCATAAGCCCGCGCAGGGTAACATGCTTGCTCCTTAGGATGAACGATGATTGCCCATGTCGACTAAAAATTATGACCTGATTGTCTATGGTGCCAGCAGTTTTGTTGGCGCTATTATGAGCCACTATCTGGCCGAGCACCTCGCCGGTTCGCCACAGATATCTTGGGCCATCGCCGGGCGCTGCGCGACCAAACTCGAGCGCCTGCGCAACGAGCTTCCGGCAGCGTCGGCAAAACTGCCGATCATCGTCGCCGACGCCACCGATAGCGCCGCACTGCACAAAATGTGCCGCTCTGCGCGAGTTGTGGTCAGCACCGTGGGGCCCTATGTCCTGCACGGCGAACCACTGATCGCGGCCTGCGCCGAAAATGGCACCGACTATTGCGATATCACTGGCGAAGCATATTGGATCAAACGCATGATCGACACCTACCAAGCGCGCGCCGAGGCCAGTGGTGCGCGTCTGGTAAGCTGCTGCGGCTTTGATTCGATCCCCTCGGATCTCGGCGTGCACTTTTTACAAACGCAGTCGATGAAGCGGTTTGACGGCTATTGTAACGACGTTTCACTACGCGTTGCCAGCATGCGTGGCGGCGCTTCCGGCGGCACCATTGCGAGTGTTATAGAGGCTATTAAAGCGGCCAAAACCGACACTATGCTGCGCCGCGAGATGCTCGACCCCTACCAGTTATGCCCAACAACAGGGGTTGAAAAAACCGCCCAGCCGCGGCTTAAAGGTCCGACTTATGACGGTACCTTTGACGCCTGGACGGCACCCTTTGTGATGGAGGCGATCAATTCTCGCGTGGTGTTGCGTTCTAGCGTCATCGGCGAGCGCGACTACGGCGCAGAGTTTCGCTACCACGAGGGCGTATTGACGGGTTCGGGCCTGCGCGGACGGATGGCCGCCATCGGCATGTCGGCGGGACTCGCGGCGATGCTCGCCGCGCTGTATTTTAGCCCGCCGCGCGCGCTGCTGACGCGCTGGGTACTGCCGTCCCCCGGCGAGGGCCCAAGCCCCGAGGCGCAGCGTCGCGGCAGTTTCGATATTCGGCTGCACGGCAGCGACAAGCGCGGCAATCAACTGCGCGTGCGGGTTACCGGCGACCGCGATCCGGGGTACGGAAGCACCGCAAAAATGCTCGCCCAATCGGCCCTGTGCCTTTTGGAAACGCCGGTCGAGCAAACCGCCGGCGGCTTCTGGACGCCGGCTACGGCGATGGGAAGTTCGCTTATACAGCGACTGCAACAGCACGCTGGTTTGACCTTTGACCTCGACGACGCAGACTGAGCCGCTCAGCAACGGTAAAAAAACCACCACGGCGCGATGACCCAATCGCGCTGAGTCCGACGCAGGATCAGTGGGGCGAGCGATTATTGCCGGATCCACTGCATTAATACGCCGCTTTCGGATAGAATGTCCGCGTGGAGGGTTTGCTCGGCGTAACGCGCTGCCATTGCAACGGCAAAACCATCGACAAAACCATCGACAACACGACCTTTTTTTCATCGAGGCTAATAACACGCTTATGGCACAGTACGTCTACACCATGAATCGGGTGAGTAAAATCGTCCCCCCGAAACGACAGATTCTGAAAGATATCTCGCTGTCCTTTTTCCCTGGCGCGAAGATCGGCGTGCTCGGCCTCAACGGCTCGGGAAAATCGACCCTGCTGAAAATTATGGCGGCGCTGGATACCGATATTCAGGGCGAGGCCCGGCCCATGCAGGGCATCAAGGTCGGCTACTTGGCGCAGGAACCGCAGTTGGATCCCGACAAGTCGGTGCGCGGTAACGTCGAGGATGGCATGCGCGAGGCGGTCGATGCGCTGGCGGCGCTCGAGCAGATCTATGCCGACTATGCGGAGCCGGATGCCGATTTTGATGCGCTGGCAAAAAAACAGGGAGAACTGGAGGCAATCATCGAGGCCGCCGATGCGCATAACCTCGACAACGCCCTCGACATTGCCGCCGATGCGCTGCGCCTGCCGCCTTGGGATGCCGATGTTACCTCACTGTCTGGGGGTGAAAAGCGCCGCGTTGCACTCTGCCGATTGCTGCTCTCAAAGCCCGACATGCTGCTGCTCGACGAACCGACCAACCACCTGGATGCCGAATCGGTCTATTGGTTGGAAAAGTTTCTCGAAGAATTTCCCGGCACCGTGGTCGCAGTGACCCACGATCGCTACTTTTTGGATAACGTCGCTGGCTGGATACTGGAACTTGATCGCGGTCATGGCATCCCCTACGAGGGCAATTATTCAACCTGGCTATCGGCCAAAGAAAAACGCCTGCAGACAGAATCCAAGCAAGAGGTCTCGCGGCAGCGGGCGATCAAACAGGAACTCGAGTGGGTGCGACAAAACCCGCGCGGCCGTCAAGCCAAAAACAAAGCGCGACTGGCGCGCTTTGACGAGCTCAATTCGCAAGAATTTCAATTGCGCAACGAAACCAATGAAATTTATATCGCACCCGGTGAGCGACTTGGCGACAAAGTCATCGTCCTCGATCAGGTCAGCAAGGGCTTCGGCAACGAGCTGTTGATCGACAACCTGTCGCTGTCTATCCCGAAGGGATCGGTGGTTGGTATCGTCGGCGGTAACGGCGCCGGCAAATCGACATTGTTTCGCATGCTCGTCGGCGCCGAACAACCCGACAGCGGCACGGTCACGCTCGGCGAGACCGTCAAAATTGCCTACGTCGAGCAGAGCCGCGACCTCCTCGACGACAACCAAAATGTCTGGGAGGCAATTTCTGGCGGCCACGACATTCTCAAGATCGGCAACTACGAGGTATCGTCGCGCTCCTACGCCGGACGCTTCAACTTTAAAGGCTCCGACCAACAAAAGCGCGTCGGTGATCTATCTGGCGGTGAGCGCGGGCGACTGCATCTGGCGAACACCTTAAAACAAGGCGCCAACGTACTGCTGTTAGACGAACCCTCAAACGATCTCGACATCGAGACCTTGCGAGCGCTCGAAGAGGCGATTCTGTCGTTCCCTGGATGCGTAATGGTGATCTCTCACGACCGCTGGTTTCTCGACCGAATCGCCACCCACACACTGGCCTACGAAGACGACGGCAGCATAGTATTTTTCGAAGGTTGTTACAGCGCCTACCACGACGACTTTGTCGAGCGCAAAGGCATGGACACCCAGCCGTCGAGGGTGAAACACAAACGACTTAAAATTTAGGCCGATTATGAGCGCTATTTGGCATCAGACACCCGACCCAGACTACATCAACCAGCACATGGGCACTGGAACCATCGCCGAGCATTTAGGTATTTTAATGACCGAGGTCGGCGACGACTTCATCACCGGCACCATGCCCGCCGACGCGCGCACCTTTCAACCCTACGGCGTGGTGCATGGCGGTGCCAATGTGGTGCTGGCAGAAACCCTAGGCAGCACTGGAGGTGGCTACGTCATCGACCAAAGTCGCTTTATGTGCCTTGGTCAGGATGTCAGCGCCACCCACTTGCGACCCGTATCGTCTGGGCTGGTCACCGGAACCGCTCGACCGGTGCACCTCGGCAAGCGCTCGCACGTCTGGCAGATGGAGCTATTCGACGATGCCGGCCGACTGAGTTGTATCTCGAAACTGATTCTGGCGATTATCGAACGCAAATAAATAGCGCCAATCGCTGCATCGCCCCCGCCCGGCAACCGACGAGTTCAAGCGGTGGCCAAACACCCACCGATCACCCGCACAAAGACAGTACCAAGCCAATCATTACCAGTGCAGCGGCGACCATAATCGGCGCATACGGTGGTCTGGCAGGGGTGTTTGTGGCGACTAGTCGCATCGCATACAGCGCACCCCCTGCCAGCACCAAGGTACTCGCCGGCAGCGTCCAAAACGCCCAAACCTCACCCGCCCGAAAGGGTATCAGCAGGATTACTGTGCTCAGCAGCGCGGTGGCCAGCGCGCCGCCGGCGACCGCGCGCATCAAGGCCAACACCAGGGTTTGCAGCGCGGTCGGCAAGGCATCCCATTCACGCTCGAGCGCCACACCGTGGTAGGGCATGAATTGCCTGCGCAAAAGGTAGGTAAGACCAAACCCAAGGGTGGTCAAAATAGCCAGTAAATGACAAATAAAAGCGACCGACAATAACAGTGACATAGCATGATCCTTTGCAAATGAACAATGGCCGCGAGGCGACTAGCGCGATCCCATCCTGGGTGCGACGCTCGACCGATTCCCGATCGCATCAAAAAATGGCGCAGCGAGTGGTACAACTTTTATCCTAGCATTACCCACCCAACAACACACCTGATAAGCATAGACCTTTGCCTTCGCCCCTGTAGGTTTCGAACCAGCGCAACCAAAAACGCCCACTCGTCGGTTGCAGTGTGGGGTAAACGAGCCGCCCTAAAAAAGTGATAACCAGTGCACAATATTGAACCGATTGACAGCACGAACCTCTTTGGTGAACCGCCGCGCCGCACTGTTTGAACGCGCCATGAACGCCACAAGCACGCTACAACTACGCCATCGAAACCCTTATTTGCGCCATGTTTGCGCGTTATTTACGATCCGCAGCCAGGCTCGACCTAGCCGCGAAAAAGCGTGCCTCATGTCGGGGCAGCGCGCACCAAACCGCACCGTTTAAGCACCAGCGTGGTGCGTAGCCCTAAAATACTAGACCTTTTGTAAATTTTCCTAGTGCATTGCTTTTTTAATTGGTTTATATATTGGCGCAATTGGTCTTTTAGGAAGGAACTAGTCATGTCTTTGCGTTTATTTACCCCCCAACGGATCGCGGCGATAACCATCGCCACGCTGCTCTCGTCGACCGCAGTTGCCGACGAATTGAACGCTGCGAACACCGCATGGATTTTAACCTCGACCGCGTTGGTGCTGTTTATGACCATCCCCGGATTATCGCTGTTTTACGGCGGTCTGGTGCGTTCGCGCAACGTGCTGTCGGTATTGATGCAATGTTTTTCGATTACCTGTATGGCCTCGCTCATCTGGCTGATCGCCGGTTATAGCTTGGCGTTTGGCGATGGTGGTTCGGCCAATGCGGTGATCGGTAACCTCGACAATCTGCTGATGGGCAAGATCGCCGAGGACTCAATGGCCGGTGATATACCCGAGTCGGTGTTCGCCATGTTTCAAATGACCTTTGCGGTCATCACACCGGCACTAATCGTCGGTGCCTTTGCCGAGCGCATGCGCTTTGGCGCCATGATGCTGTTTAGCGCGCTGTGGTTGCTGGCGGTCTACGTGCCCATCACACACTGGGTGTGGGGCGGCGGTTGGCTCGGCGAGATGGGCTTATTGGACTTCGCGGGCGGTACCGTAGTGCACATTACTGCGGGGGTCGGCGCACTCGTCGCCGCGCTGGTCATCGGCAATCGTCGCGGCTTCCCGAACCAGGCAATGCCGCCGCATAATTTGACCATGACGGTGACCGGCGCAGGTATGCTATGGGTCGGTTGGTTTGGCTTTAACGCCGGCTCGGCTCTGGCGGCCAACGGCGATGCGGGAATGGCGATGTTGGTCACGCACATATCTGCCTCGGCGGGCGCTATGGCCTGGATGATGATGGAGTGGCTGAAGTTTGGCAAGCCATCGGTGCTCGGCGCAGTCACCGGTATGGTGGCGGGTCTCGGTACCATCACACCGGCGTCAGGCTTCGTCGGCCCCGGTGGCGCACTGATCATTGGCCTGAGCGCCGGTGTGGTGTGTTATTACGCGACTCAGGCGATCAAGCAACGCTTTAAAATCGACGACTCGCTAGACGTCTTTCCGGTGCACGGTGTCGGCGGCATTCTGGGCACATTTTTTGCCGGCGTTTTCGCCTCAGATCAACTCGGCCTATTCAGTGGCCAGGGGTATGCCGAGGGCATGAACATGGCGTCGCAGGTGTCTGTACAGTTGATTGGCATCGGCTCGACATTTGTCTACACGGCGCTGGTCACCTGGGTACTTTTAAAGTTAGTCGACTCCATGTTAGGATTGCGTATTGATGCAGAGGAAGAGACCAACGGTCTTGACCTCGTAGAGCATAATGAGAGGGGGTACGACCTATAACTACAATGATCTTTAAAAGATACTAAAAAAAATATGGCCTAAAGAGTCGGGCAGTTGCCGGCTCGATAATAATAGGTTCGATGAGCCGCTAAGATTTTAGCGGCTTTTTTATGCCGCCTACTTTT
>CALGJN010000179.1:0-5152 GCA_937920185.1 uncultured Cellvibrionales bacterium
CTCACCATGCCATCAGCCGCAGTACGACCGGCTTTTTTGGCCGCTTTTAGACCGCTGGACTTGCGTAAATCTTCGATCGCCTTTTCTATATCGGCATCGGCACTAACCAATGCTCGTTTGCACTCCATCATTCCCAAGCCGGTGCGTTCACGAAGCTCCTTTACCAAAGCTGTTGCTACCTGTGCCATAACTGGCCTCCATTACTGTAATTTTACATAAAAAAGGGGGCCATTGCCCCCTTGCACTCAGTTATTTCAAGTCTCTGCGCAAGCTACGCAGATGCGGCTTCGCCGGCCTCAGCAGCGGGCGTGACTTGTTCCACCGGAGCGGCACCCTCTGCTATCTCGACAAACTCGTCTTTATCCGACACCGTCGCCGATTCAGCCTGACCTTCCAACACCGAATCAGCTATCGATGCAGCATAAAGTTTGATCGCGCGAATAGAGTCATCGTTGCCAGGAATGATGTAATCGACACCATCAGGATTGCTGTTGGTATCGACAATGCCGACCACCGGAATGCCCAGCTTGTTGGCTTCATTGATGGCAATGCGCTCGTGGTCCACATCGACCACAAACAACATATCAGGCAAGCCATTCATATCTTTTATGCCACCGATAGAGTTTTCCAGCTTGTCTTTCATGCGCGTTCGCATCAACACTTCTTTCTTTGTCAGCCGTTCGAAGGTACCGTCCTTCTCCTGCTGCTCCAACTCCCTGTAGCGCTTAATCGACGCGCGGATAGTTTTGTAGTTGGTGAGCATCCCCCCCAGCCATCGATGACTGACGTAGGGCATAGAGCAACGCTCAGCCTGCTCTTTGACAATTTTGTTCGCAGCACGCTTGGTGCCAACAAACAGAATTTGATTACCGCGTGCCGCCTCGGTGCGCATGACCTTTAACGCTTCATTAAAAGCAGGTACTGTGTGTTCGAGGTTGATGACGTGGACTTTGTTGCGCGAGCCAAAAATAAACTGGCTCATTTTGGGATTCCAAAAACGTGTTTGGTGGCCAAAGTGGACACCGGCTTGAAGCATATCTCGCATGCTTACTGTAGACATAATATTTTCCTTTTGGGGGTTAGGCCTCCACGTACCCCAACAGTCAACCCGGCGACATCTAAACGATGATCGAACATAGGCACCCTAACTGTCGTGACGGAACGTGTGTGTCGTTAGTTAAAATAACCCGATGAAGACCGTCTCCATCGAGGCGCGCTTTATACCACAATTGATGGGGTGAGTTAAAGCAAAAATAACCGCGTTGACCCAGCGGCGGCGCTACTTAGAGCTGCCGATAGGGTGGGGGCAAAGCGCTCGATCAATTCGAGGGCATAAAAAAACCGTTAAAACCTCCCCCAGCAATGTCTAGCAAGTTACAATAGCGCGGTCACAAACGCTTACCACAAGGCCCATTATGACGGTTAATTTAAGGTCCGAACAGGATCTCGACAAAATGCGTATTGCCGGTCGGATGGCCGCCGAAGTTCTGGAACTGATTGCAGAGCACGTCATACCCGGCGTGACGACCGAAGAACTCGATCAAAGATGCCACCGACACATCGTTGAAATTCAGAGCGCAATCCCCGCCTGTTTGGGCTATCGCGGGTTCACAAAATCTATCTGCACATCGATTAACCAAGTGGTTTGTCATGGCATACCAACGGACAAAAAGACCCTAAAAAATGGCGATATAATCAATATCGATGTGACCGTAATAAAAGATGGCTGGCATGGCGACACCAGTAAAATGTTTTTGGTCGGTAAAGTTCCGACTCACGCGCAACGGTTAGTCACTGTATCCCAGGAGTGTCTCTATCTAGCCCTAGAAATGGTTCGCCCGGGCGTGCGCTTGGGGGACTTGGGGCACTGCATACAAAACCATGCTGAGGCCAATCACTACACCGTTGTCCGCGATTATTGCGGGCATGGCATCGGCCGCGAATTCCACGAAGAACCGCAAGTGTTGCATTACGGAAGACCCAACACCGGCTTGGTACTGGCTGCCGGCATGACCTTTACTATCGAACCGATGGTCAACGCTGGGCGTCATACCACCAAAGTGAAACGCGATGGATGGACGGTAGAAACTATCGATGGCCGACTATCGTCGCAGTGGGAACATACTATCGCAGTCACAGAAGATGGTTGTGAAGTTCTCACAGCGCGTTCCGAAGAGTCCTTTTAGGATCCCAATCCGATGCTTTTAAAACACCAATCTGCTCCCATATTTTTTGACCTCAAGCGTTTTTTTTCCGATCTCCGAGATGGCGACCCCGTTGAGATTTTTAAAAATGCGTTGAACGCTGCCGACAATCACTTCAATACGCGTTTTCACGAGGGCGATGAAGCCCATCGCTTGGTGCATGACCGTGCCGACTTTGCCGACCTTATGATCAGCTATGCTTGGCAACGCTATGACTGGGATCCACATATCAGTTTACTGGCGGTCGGTGGATATGGCCGCGGCGAGCTCCATCCCCATTCAGACATCGATATATTGCTACTCACCGTCAGTGACAATACCCAGCGCTATCAATCAAGTATCGAGCAATTTCTGGCCTTTTTGTGGGATATAAATTTACACATTAGCCATAGCGTTCGCTCGATACAGCAGTGTGTCGACGCCGCGAGAGACGATATTAGTATTGCCACCAACCTGATGGAAACGCGTCTGGTCTGCGGCAGTGCCGAGATGCTCGAACGATTGATGTGCTCCACTGGCCCAGAACACATTTGGACATCGGCGAACTTTTACCGTGGCAAGCTCGAAGAACAGCGCGAGCGGTACCACAAACACGATGATACCGAGTACAACTTAGAGCCCAACATCAAAGAAGCACCGGGTGGTCTGCGCGACATCCAACTGATCAATTGGACCGCTAAGCGACATTTTGGCGCTCAACGCCGTTCAGAGCTGGTGCAAAACGCTTTTTTACTCGAGGAGGAGTACGGCCGTTTATATATCGATGAAGAGTTCTTGTGGCGGGTACGTTACGGTTTGCACTTGATCGCGGGGCGCGCCGAAGAAAGGCTATTATTTGACTACCAGCGCAGCCTCGCCAAGATGTTTGGCTACATCGACAGCAACGGTAAGCTCGGTGTCGAAAAGTTTATGCAACGCTACTACCGCACGGTACTTTCGATACGAGGACTAACTGATGTACTGCATCAGCACCTCGACGAAGCTATTTATCGAGGCAACAAGACCCGGGTCAACAAAGTCGTCAATGAGCGCTTTATATTGCGCGACAATTTACTCGACACGGCTACCGACACCACGTTTGATAACCACCCATCTGCCCTGCTCGAAGTGTTTGTCATCCTTGGCGAAAACGACAGTATCGAGGGCATAAGAGCCTCGGCCATTCGGCAAATCAGACACTCAGTTGCGTTGATAGATACAGAATTTCGAGCCGACCCCGCCAATCGACGCCTATTTATGCGCCTAATGCGCGCACCCTATATGCTGTCGCTGCAGTTAAATCGCATGAACCGCTACGGAATTCTGGGCAAGTACCTACCCGAATTCGGCAACATTGTTGGCCAAACGCAGCACGACTTATTTCACATTTACCCGGTCGATGTGCATACCCTTCAGGTGATAAAAAATATTCGGCGACTTGCCCGTCCAGACGTCGCCAAGCAATTCCCATTGCCATCACATTTATTTAAAAATCTGGCAAAGCCAGAACTCATTATGATTGCCGCCCTATTCCACGATATCGCCAAGGGCCGCGGTGGCGATCACTCGGTACTCGGCGCTCGAGATATAGGCCAGTTTGCCCGCCGTCACTCACTCCACCGCGACGAGGTTGCGCTGTTAGTTTGGTTGGTAAAAAACCACTTGTTAATGTCGTCGGTATCGCAAAGAGAGGATATTTCAGACCCCGAGGTCATCCATCGATTTGCCTCGCTCGTCGGCGACACCATGCATCTGGATTATCTCTATGTGCTTACCGTCGGCGACATTAACGCCACCAACCCAAACCTGTGGACCGAGTGGAAAGGCTCGCTGATGCAATCGCTATACGTCGAGACCAAGCGCGCGCTAAGCCGAGGACTGGGTGCTCCTGTGCACAAGAGTCGCTGGTCTAAAAACGCCAAAAGCGTCATATTCAAGCGCCTCAAAGAGCGCCAGATCGAGCGTCGACATGCGGTGAAAATTTGGGGAGATATTGGCGATGAGTTTTTCTTACGCGAGACCATTGATGATATTGTTCGCTATACCGAAGCCATCCACCAACATCGTGCCGGCAATCAAAAAAATCTAGAACCAGTGATCCTCCTGCGCGATATCGGCATCGAAATACCCATCGTCACGCAAATATTTGTCTACTCCAAAGATCAAGACAACATTCTTGCCGTCACCGCTGCCGTGTTGGATAAGTTGAACTTAAACATCCAAGATGCTCGACTGCACACCAACAGTGACGAGGATACATTTGACGTATTTTATGTGCTTGACAGCAATGGCGAACCCGTCGGGCGAGACAGTCGACTGAGTCGGAGACTGGAAAAAACCCTGCGTTTGGGACTGTTATCGCCAGACAAGGTAGATTTTAATACCCAGCGCCGAACCCCTCGGCAATTGAAGAGCTTTAACACCAAAACCACTGCAAAATTTAGCATTGACGCCGAAACTAACGCCACGATGCTCGAGGTAATGACGCCGGATCGGCCGGGCTTACTGGCGCGCATAGCGAATATCTTTTTCCGCTTCAACCTGCGATTGCTTACTGCTAAAATCTCAACGTTGGGGGAGCGCGTGGAAGATATCTTTTACCTCACCGACGAATTCAAACAACCGGTGTGCGATGCCGATTTTTGCCAATTGGTAGAGACGACTATTTGCCGAGAGTTGGATAGCTGCAATGGCTAGCGGCTGTCCATCGATCGTCGACGACATTTTTGGCGTGGGCAATACGCGCTTAGCGGACCGCCCGAACATGGAAAACTGTGACCTTGAATCCTAATCTGAAACGACTCGAGCCCTACCCCTTTGAGCTCCTAAGGCAACTGATAAAGGCGGTTCAACCGCCCTCCTCACTAAAACATATCGCCCTATCGATTGGCGAACCGAAGCATCCGCCCCCAGAATTCGTCGAGCGCGCCCTGGAGGCGGCGATCGGCGGAATTAATCACTACCCAACA
>CALGJN010000180.1:0-8765 GCA_937920185.1 uncultured Cellvibrionales bacterium
CCTGCAGCACCCATGGCCAGTAGGGTAAACATTGCGCTGCCCATTTTGGGGCTTAAGTAGGCATTTACCATAAAGTAAATGGCAATGGTGGAGGCGCAAAAAAACACCCAGAGCGCGCCTGTCAGGTCAGTATCTAGACCGTCCGTGCTGTCGACGCCCATCACCAGGGCAATGCCACTAAAGGTGGCTAATAGCGCCGCCAGGGTCGATTTTCGCAATGGCTCGAGACCCAATAGCACCCCCAGCAACACCACCAGCGCAGGGTAGGTAAACAGCAATGCGCGCTCGACACTGGCGTCGATCAGGGTGAGTGCGTAAAAATTGGCCATCGAACCCAGATAGTAGCAAACCAGGCCAGCGGCCATTGCCGCGACCGCGTGGGGCCGTTGTAGAGCAACATCGCGCCGAAATGACCCAGACAAAATAGCAATTATCGCGAAACCAGGGACGGCCAGTACAGCACGAGTGGCCGCTACGGTCTCAAAATCGACCCCTAAAGCATACAACTGCTTGGCAAAAACTCCCTTGCTGGCGAGCATTATCGATCCCAAGATGACGCATAGGGAGCCAAGCCATAGATGCCGCGCTGCGGCCAATCGGCGATTGTCTTTGAAAAAGTTTTTCAGTCTTATTTCGCTCCTAGTTGAACCATCACCTCAGCGGCAGTGCGTATCTCGTCACGCTCTGTATGCATGGGATCCTTAACGCACGGCATAGCTCGTGGTCATCGCTGGGCAATTATTTACCGGTATCCCGACAGTCACCAAAATCTAACGCTTAGGATGTTGCATTGCCAAGTGCCTTGGGTAAGCTAAAATACGCCGTGCATTGATTTATTTTAAACCTCTTCGTCGGGTTGAATAACCGTATCAACGCTCTATAGTTTGCGCTATGTGGTGGTTGATTGCGGCTTTTATTTGCCTAACCTAGGCGGCCGCTAGCGCAACCCCACGCGCGGCTCCTTTTTACCCGAATAACTCACTATTAATACCCCTAGATAGACTTTTTTAGAAGCATATAAAGGCTATTTAGGCGGCGCGTATCCGGCCGCTGAAAACTTCCCATAATCTACTTGTAATGTCCGGATATTTTAGATCAAATAGGCTACGACACAACGACTATTATACTAATAAGAGAGGGCTGCTATGGACGAATTTGAAGAAGCTGGCTACGGGCAAGAGCCCATAGGATTCGGTGATCGACCGGCATTACTCGTGGTCGATTTTCAAAAGGGCTTTACCGATGCTGCAAGCCCCTTGGGACGGTCTTCGCACGTGCAGCGAGCGGTGGATAATACCGTCACGCTTATTGGCGAGGCTCGTCGGCGTGGTATCCCCATAGCGTCGTGCAACGTGGCGTGGCAGAGCCGTGACGATATGGCCTATTGGAAGATAGCGTCGCTGTATGACGGTAGCTTTTTTCATGGACATCCCCACACAGAGATCGACCCAAGGATTGCAGATCCGGATTATATTTTTGAATTTACCAAAACTGCGCCGTCAATTTTCTTTCAAACGCCGATTCATGCGTGGCTTACCAAGCACTGCATAGACACCACAATTATTACCGGTTGCACCACATCCGGTTGCGTTCGGTCATCGATTGTCGACAGTTTTTCATATGGTTATCGCACCGTGGTGCCAGAAGACTGTTGCGGCGATCAAAATGAAGAGGCCCATTGGAGTAACCTGCGCGATGTGGGCAGACGATACGCCGACGTAACCACCTTGGCCGACGTGATAGGCCATTTCGAGACCAACTTTCCTTTAAACGACTGAGTACTCAAGATGCCAAGCGCGACGATTAATAATCACAACATGTATTACGAAGTACACGGGGATGGACCGCCGGCCGTTTATGTCGGTGGCTGGGACACATTTTGTCATGGCCGAGAGCATTTTCTCGCGCGGGGTATGACCGATAAGTATTCTGTGCTGTTGATCGACTACCGTGGAATTGGCGAGTCGGACGATGATTTGAACGTTACGCCGAGTACCGAGTTGCACGCGGACGACATCATTGGCCTGCTCGACCACCTCGGCATGGACAAAGTCTATTTCGTCGGTTTGGTGGGTATTGGCGCCTGTATTGGTCAATGGGTGGCGCTGAAAAGACCCGATTTAGTGCGATGTATGGTCAATATGGGGTGCTGGACCTACGCAGACGTGTGCCTGCGTGACCAACTCAATGGACTGGCAACCCTTCACGAAAAAGCCGGCTTTCATGCATTTCAAGAGCTGGTTGCAGTTTACTCATTTAGGCCAGACTATTACATTGCCAATCGCCACAAACTACTCGGTAGTGGCAAAGTCTGGGGAGCGCTGGAACATAATCTAAGCGCTCACCGTCGTTTTACCGAGGCCTGTAACAGCCATGATATTCGACCTTATATAAAGGATATTGCCGCGCCGACGCTGGTCGTGCACGCAGGCAGCGACGTTATCACCGGTCCGCGAACCACCATGCCGCTAGAAGAGGGCCTGCCCAATGTTATCGGTGTGACGATGCCTGATGTGGCGCACGTAGTGGCGGGCAAGCAAGAAAAAATTGCCTTCAACGAAATCTTGCATGGTTTTCTTGACACCCACTAGCCAGTCGAATCGCCGCAAACTGCCAGCGGCCCCTCGTCGTCTGCACTCAGACCGCGATCGGGCATGGGTCAAGAGGCCGTTACGAGAGTGCAATGGTCTGTGGTATTTTGCCAGCTCGCGGTGTCTATTTACCTGGTGACAGTGTGCTTGGTGACAGGGCTAGATCCCACGACTGATCGGTAGCGACTTTATTGGTGCGGCTGCTTTGGCCTGGGGGAATTGGCCCCGGGGGAATTGGGCGTGCGAAAATTGGCATAGCTCAGTGACCGGTAAATTTTGGTTTGCGTTTTTCAGCAAACGCCATTCGGCCCTCTATTCGGTCTGTGGTGTCGCGCAATAAGCCCCATGTGGCGTTGGACTGCGCGATGCAATCGGCGGGCGCGAGGTGGCTCGTCTCAAGCGCTAGTTTCTTCACGCTCTGCACTGCGAGCGGCGCGTTTGCCGCTATCCGTTGGGCGATAGCGCGCGCTTCGGCGACGAGCGCTTCGGGCGCATAGATGTCGCTGACAAGGCCCAGCGACAGCGCCGTTTCAGCGTCGATGCGATCGCCCGTCAGCGCCAGCTTCATCGCATGCGCTGCGGGAATAGCACGAATCAATGCTTGCACACCGCCCACCGCGGGAACGCTGCCAACCTTGACTTCGGGTAAGGCGAAAGAGGCGCGACTAGAGGCGACGCGCAGATCACATTGCATCGCCAATTCTAGACCGCCACCAAGGCAGTAGCCGTTGATTGCTGCGATCATAGGTTTCCAGATATGAAGATCGCTCAAGTCCATAAGACGCGTGTATCCGCCGTTTTCAGCGTCAACCGCCTTGCTGGACAACGCGCCTTTGGCGAAGCTGTGCTCTGGTGGAAAGGTTTTTTTGAGGTTGGCTCCCGCGCAAAAAGCTTTGTCACCGGCACCGGTTAACATGATTACGCGCACGCTGTCATCGTCTTGGCAGGCAGCGAGTGCGTTGCGCAGATCGACCAGGCCCTCGGGTGTGAGCGCGTTCAAGGCGGCCTGATCATCGAGTTCGACGATGCCGATGGGGCCCTCTTTTTGGTAGTTAATCATTGACATTATCTTGTCCTGCTTATGGTGTTAGACGCTTGGGCTCGATAGTGAACGGCCCCCACAGACATAGATCAACTGCCCGGTGACGTAGGAATTGGCCTCGTCGGCAAGGAAACCAACGGTGCCTGCAACGTCTTCAACCTGACCGATGCGACCCATGGGTACGGATTTTTCTAAGCGTTGGCGCTGCTCGTCGCTATAGCTCTGGATCAGTGGCGTATCAACAATGCCCGGAGCAACGGCGTTTACGGTGATCCCCTTGCGGGCTAGTTCGATCGCCAAGGTCCGCGTAAGGCTGACCGCACCACCCTTAGAGGCTGAATAGTTGACCTGGCCAAAGCCGCCGAGCCAGGCGCGTGATGAGATATTTACGATGCGACCAAAGCCCGCCTCAATCATACCGGGGATCACCGCCTTACAGCACAAGAACATCGACTTAAGGTTGACGTCAAGGACCAGATCCCAGTCTTCCTCTTGCATATTGACGATGCGTTTATCGCGAGTGATTCCGGCGTTGTTAATGAGAATATCTGGTGTTTTCCAACGCTCAGCAATCTCTGCGGTGGCATTTACTACGGCATCTTTGTCGGTTACGTCAACGGTCTGCGCGATAACGCGATCAGCATCGACCCCAAGGGTTTTCGGCAGGGCCGCGAGCGCCTCATTATCGCGGTCCCAGATGGCCAAGCGATGGCCTTTTGCCAACAGCACCCGCACCACCCCAAGGCCTATGCCGCGCACCCCGCCGGTAACGACTGCAACACGATCTGTCATAGAGCTCTCCTTAAACTGAAAGAATGGTAACGACCGCGAGCGCAGAGTCACCTGCCAGTTGACCGCCATTGTTTTCTGCCAGAGCCACCTTGGCACCTTCCGTTTGACGGGCACCCGCGGTGCCCCGAAGGTGCTGCACCAACTCTACAATCTGACCTGCGCCGGTTGCGCCGATCGGATGGCCACGACTCATAAGACCACCACTGGGGTTGACTGGAATACGCCCACCGATCGCCGTGTCACCAGAGCGGATCAACGCGACTGCGTCGCCGGGATCGCACAGGCCAAGGTTTTCGTAATGGAACAATTCGGCCGGGGCGGTGGCGTCGTGAAGTTCGACAACGTCGAGATCCTCTGGCCCCAAGCCGGCCATCTCATAGGCTTTGTTGGCCGCCGTCACGGCAACCAGTTGGCGATCGCCATGACTTTTAGCCGAGACAACAGCGGAGGCGCGCACACGGATGTTGGGTGTGTCTAGCTGACTTGCAAAGTCCTCGGACGTCAGCACTATGGCGGCGGAGCCATCGCCAATTGACGAGCACATAAAGAGCGTGAGTGGATCGGACACCAACCGGCTTTGTAGCACTTCTTCGATGCTGGTATTTTTGCGAAACTGGGCGATCGGGTTAAGACTGCCGGCATGACGGCTTTTTACCACCACGCGGGCAAAGTCCGCTGGGCTACCGCCATTACTGACTAGCCAGTTGCGAGCCTTGACCGCATAAATATCCATAAACAGTGAGCCGGAACCCGCTTTAAACCCCTCTGGCAGGGGCTCTTCGATATCAACTGCCCCAGCGAAGGCACCGAAAGAGACTGCCTTATCTTGGTGGGTGAGTTTTTCGCTGCCGACCACGATGACGCATTCGGCCTGACCGCTGGCGATCATTAGCCAGCCTAGATGAAAACCAGAGCTACTCGAGGCGCAGGCATTTTCGATGTTAAACATCGGCGCGCCGCCAAGGCCAGTATTGCGCAGCGCGGATTGCGCGCGAATCATTTCTTGGCCGGTGACGACGCCTGCGGCTGCGTTACCGAAAACCACTTGCTCGACTTGATCGGGCAACACGCCGGCATCCTTGAGCGCTGCGCCGACAGCTTCTTCAGAAAGTGACTTGAGGCCACGATCAAGAAATTTACCAAAATGGGTCATCCCTATCCCAGATACGATGACGTCTCTCATACTGGTTCCTCTAGCGTTGAATCCAATTTACGTAACAAGGGTAAAGATCGTCTTTAGCCGCATTTTGATAAACCCGAGCAACCAATGGTAAACCAAAATGGCATATTTACAATTGTTTAATTAGGCCCGTCGCACAGCGCAAAAAATGAATCCTGAGTAGCCTGGGTAAAGTCAAAAAGCGGAGCATATTGAGGCGCCTCTAGCGCGCGGTGATCATCGCGAGGGGGGCGTTCAGTAAGATGCTCAGTGGCGGTTGTTGAATCATCGGTAATCCGAGAGACCGGTCTCATTCGGGGTTCTGCAATTGGACGGTCTTCACCTCATACTTCGGGTGTGATGCCCTGATTTAATGGCTGTCAAACGGACAGGCGCAGAGCCACGACATGACAAAGGCGTTGGACTTAAAAGGGGTTGACTAAGCCATCTAATAACTGGCTTGGCTAGAGCGTTGATCGTCATCGAGTCTCGCGCGCCGCGAACTGGTCGGCTAGCATGGATTGCCAGCCCCGGCGACGTTGCCCGAATGAGTCGAGGGCTTGACTATCTCAACGGCCTATACATAGAATGAGGAGAGATCAGGAACCATCCTGACTAGGCACTATTGCCTAAAAATACCCACGGAGAAGAGTATGGCAGATCTAACGCAGTCCCCCCATTTTGATTACCAACCTATTATCGATCGAGAACCCTTTAAGCTACCTGAAGGTAAGCGGGTAGCAGTCATGCCCTACGTGAATATTGAACACTTTCCAGCGGATATACCCGGTACAGCCTTAGTCCCCGGGACTTTGGGCTTTACGCCTGACTCGCTGAATTATGGTTGGCGAGATTACGGCAATCGCGTTGGACTTTATCGAATGATGGATTTGATGGACGATCTTGGCATGCGCGGTACGGTCTGTCTCAATAGCGATATTATTCACGAGTACCCACGGATTATCGAAGAGGGCCAGAAGCGCAACTGGGCTTGGATTGGTCACGGCATCAATAATGCGCCAGCCAATTGGATTGGCAACGTGCGCGAGCCCGATGGCTCACTGCGCATGCTCAGCGAGGAGCAGGAGCGGATCGTGTTGGAGACCGTGCTAACGTCGATGGAACAAGCGTTGGGCCGTAAAACCAAAGGTTGGTTGTCACCCTTTCTCACCCACACCGACAACACTCCGCGGTTGTTGGAAGAATATGGTGTGGAGTATCTCTGTGACTACACCCATGACGATCATCCGTGCAGGTTTAACACCCCCAAAAATAAATTGATATCAGTGCCTTATACCTTGGAATTGAATGATATTCCGGCCTTTATGAATTGCGGTGTTTCATCAGAAGCGTTCGGCGATATGATCATCGATCAATTTGACGTGCTGTATGAAGAAGGGGCCACTAATGCCCGCTGTATGCCGATTTGCCTGCATACTTTTCTCGTTGGTCAGCCGAACAAGTTCAAGCACCTGAAACGCGCCTTTGAGTACATTGCCAAGCATGATGACGTTTGGCTGACGACCGGCGATGACGTCAACGACTGGTACCGCCAGCTCTATATGTAGCGCTCTGCGCGTTTGACGGATCGCTAGCAGCGCTCTTTGAACGCGCGTTTTTTTGGCTATTTAGGGGGCAGCCTTTGTCCTCTTTGGGGCATGTGCGTGAGCACAGTACCAACACGGCGATTAGATGTGGCCTCAACACGCAACGGTTATCTGCTCCTAATCCAATCCAATCCAACTCAAGCGGGTGGCATTCAGCCACTCGTCAGGCCGCGCGGTGGCGGCTGTGCCTGGCAGGCCAGCAGACCCAAGAGATAAGATCAGGTAACCTAGCCACGACGTTGCGCACAACCTAGGGCTGCTTGAGGCAGAAACTTTGCAAGAGACACCCGCGGCATCTGCGACACCAAAATCCTTGTCGGTGTGTTGTGTTGTGTAGTGTTTAAAGTGTAGTCGACACCATCGGCGTGTGGTGTTATGGATCGGCCGTCGTCAAAACCCATCGACTCTGACCCCATTGATTTCCATTGATCTGCTACTTTTATATTAATCGGCTAATGGAATAGCAGCAATCAAGCAGGCAGTTTGGCTGACGGTATAAGAACCATGCCCGATCCCGCTGACATCCTCTAGCAATAAAACATCGCCCGCCTCATAGTGTCTAGTTTCACCATCAGACGCGGTAAAAGCGACAATCCCGGAAAGAATGATAAAGAACTGACGCCGTGGCGCAGGATGATTTTTAGATGCATCCCAGCCTGTCGGCGAACCTACAAATTGAATATTTTTTGCCGGGCGAGGGCCACCGCTTTCGACCCATACCGCAGGGGTATCTTTGGCATATTTTATTAACGTATAGTTAACTGTGGTTTGATCGAAATGGGTATGTCCGTCTTCGCCCGTATAAAGCCTGTCATAGGTCAACAGATCGGCTGTTAGCGCGCTCTTAGTTTCAGGTTTTTCGATGCTGTCAGCAGCGAACCCGGATACACTAAGCAGGGCTAAAGCGAGTAAAAACATTAAGTTAAACAGTTTTTTAAAAAGTAGGTTCATTTTTATATCCTCAGTTTTGAAATTATATTTTCAATTTAAATATCAAAAGGTGGTGTGCAAAGCCTGATGTGTGAAATAGAGCCTGCGACGCACGCATAAAAACGCGGAGCAGAATGCGTCAGCCTAAAAAAATCTGTTACAGCATTTAAGTGGTTACATTTTTAACCAACGCTAACGCCCATCCTTTTGATTTCGTACACTCGAATATTTGAACAACGGCGATCGAATATTTTGGCCAAAATTCGGGTCTATTTTCTGTCTCAAGCGTTGCAATGCACTGCGAGCCAGTCTCAATTGCAAAGCAAATAACTTCATCATGCTCTAGCGAAGCACCAGAACTAGAGGCCAAGCGCTACTCATCAAAGAAACCGATTTTTATACTAAAAACGGTCAGTTCGTTAGCTGCTTTTTGATACATGGAGGTTATTGCTCGACCGAGGGCGCTGAATAAAAATACCAGTAACGACAGTGGTATTTTAAAATTTATGAAGCTCTCGGAGTTATAACGCCGAGCCAATGGGCGGCCCACGCAGTGGGCTGTCCAGCCGAAGGTGGCATTCAGCGACTTGTTAGGGAGCGCGTTGTTGGGTTTGCCAGAAAGGCCCGCAGACCGTAAAGATAAA
>CALGJN010000181.1:0-3574 GCA_937920185.1 uncultured Cellvibrionales bacterium
GATATTTCATAAAAATCTCACGGACTGATTGACCCAGAGACAAGGGTTCGATAGGGTGTATTAATAAAAAGATTCTAAGTTCAATACATAAGGCGGTTTAGCAGGTGACGGCAGATACGCAGGGCATAGACTTTGAACGTCAGCTGGGGTGTTTGGAGACACTCGTCAGCTCTTTGGAGGTCGGTGACCTCAGTTTAGAAGAGTCTCTTAATTCCTTTGAGCAGGGGATTAAAATTGCGCGCGACTGTCAGCAAGCACTCAAATCTGCGGAGCAACGCGTGGAACTGCTGATGCAACAGGGTGACGATCTCGTTAGTCAACCTTTTGAGCCAGACGACAACTAGCCGGATCTGATATGGAAAACTTCATCCTCAATTGCCACAAGCAGGTCAATGCTCAACTGGAAAAAATACTCCCAGCGGCAGAGGGCTCTGCGCAAAGGCTGTACAGCGCTATTCGCTATTCAATGTTTAATGGTGGCAAGAGAATCAGGCCACTGCTGTGTTTTGGTGGTGCCTGCGCGATCGGCGAAATCGACGAAAACACCGTAAAAATAGCTGCCTCAATTGAAATGATGCACGCCTATTCGTTGGTTCATGATGACCTGCCGGCGATGGACGATGACGACCTGCGCCGCGGCAAACCAGCCTGTCACATAGAATACGACGAGGGCACCGCGATACTCGTTGGCGATGCCTTGCAATCTCTGGCATACCAGCAACTCACCGAACTCGACTTAGATCCCGCGATCAGCCTAGAACTGATCAGACTGCTCACTCGCGGTGGCGGCAGTCAGGGTATGGTATCTGGGCAAGCGATTGATCTACTTGCCACCGGAAAACAGATCGATTTACCCCAACTGGTGGAAATGCACCGCTTAAAAACCGCTGCGATGATCGAAGCAGCGGTACTCATGGGTGCGGTAGGAACCGGTAAGGCTGACGACTCACAACTGACGGCCCTCAAGGCATTTTCTACCGCAATTGGCGTCGCCTTCCAGATTCAAGACGATATTTTGGATGTCGAAAGCACTACCGCCGAACTCGGTAAAAAGCAGGGTTCGGATGCGCAAAGCGGTAAATCAACCTTTACTTCACTGCTTGGAATGGAGTCCGCTCAAGCCAATGTCACTGAATTATTTGAAAATAGCCTCGGTAGTCTAGAGAGTTTTGGCGAAAATGCCGACCGACTCCGCAGCATCGCTAACTTCATCGTCACGCGAAACTTTTAATCGGTCATTTAACCCGTCTATCCTTTAGGTATTGAAACAAACCCATCGCTTTTGGCCCTGCCGATAAGTATCTTTTAGATACTCTAGCGGTTTTCCTGTAGTATCGCCTTTCAAATCAGAAAACAGATACTCGCATTCGATTTCAATGGCTAAAACCTTTCAAGACATTCCGACTCAACGACCACACACGCCAATTTTAGATGAAATTGACAGCCCCCACGACGTGCGAGAGCTGGATCTACAAAAGCTGGTAGTGCTGGCCGATGAAGTGCGTGCCTACCTGCTGTATTGCGTCGGCAAAACTGGTGGGCACTTTGGCGCCGGGTTGGGTGTGATCGAATTAACCGTCGCTCTGCACTACGTCTTTAACACCCCCGATGACCGCGTTATCTGGGATGTCGGCCATCAAACCTATCCCCACAAAATTCTCACCGGACGGCGCGACCAAATGCTCAGCATGCGCCAACAAGGCGGTTTGTCAGGGTTTCCAAAACGCTCTGAAAGCCTGTTTGATACCTTTGGCGTCGGTCACTCCAGCACCTCGATGAGTGCCGCCCTCGGCATGGCAATGGCGGCCGCGCAACAGGGCATCGAACGCAAGACGGTGGCGGTTATGGGCGATGGCGCTATGACTGCAGGTATGGCGTTTGAAGCCATCAACCATGCGGCCCACGTCGACGCCAATTTGTTGGTGGTGTTAAACGACAATCAAATGTCGATATCCCGCAACGTCGGTGGTCTGTCGACCTATTTTTCGAAACTCTGGAGCAGCAAATTCTATACCCAGTTCCGCGAGACTGGCAAAAAGGCGCTGAGTTCGATGCCGAGCACGTCAAATTTTGTGCGCCGCACCGAAGAATACATGAAAAGTATGGTATCGCCGGCGACGATTTTTGAAGAGCTGGGCTTTTACTACGTCGGCCCGATCGACGGTCACAACCTGACCTTACTGATCGAAACGCTGGACAATCTAAAAGATGTAAAAGGCGCAGTGCTACTGCACATTATCACCCACAAGGGCAAAGGCTTTGCCGCCGCCGAGGACGATCCCGTCGGCTACCACGCGCTGACCAAGATCGAACCCAAGGCGGAGATTCAAAAAGTGGTTGCGCCGACACCAGCGCAACCCAAGTATCAACAGGTTTTTGGCGACTGGCTCTGCGATATGGCAGAACTCGACGGCCGTTTGATTGGGATCACTCCGGCGATGTGTGACGGTTCGGGCATGAACCAATTTGCCGAGCGCTTTCCGGAGCGTTTTGAGGACGTCGCAATCGCCGAACAACACGCGGTGACGTTGGCCGCCGGCATGGCATGCGAGGGAGCCAAGCCAGTCGTGGCTATCTATTCGACGTTTTTACAACGAGCCTACGATCAATTGATACACGACGTTGCACTGCAAAACCTCGACGTCTTGTTCGCCATCGACCGCGCCGGATTGGTCGGCGAAGACGGCGCCACCCACGCCGGCGCTTTCGACATCAGTTTTCTGCGCTGCATCCCAAATATGCTGGTGATGACGCCATCCGATGAAAACGAGACTCGGCAACTACTCTATACCGGTTACCAGCACTCGGGGCCAGCGGCGGTGCGCTATCCCCGAGGTATTGGCCCCGGCGTTGCGATAGAGAAAGACCTGCGCGAATTGCCGATAGGCAAGGGCGTACTGCGACGCAGCGGTACCCATGTAGCTATATTGAACTTTGGTACCCTGCTACAGAGTGCGCTGCGGGTCGGTGACCGCATGGACGCCAGCGTCGCCGATATGCGTTTTGCCAAACCCCTCGATGAAGCGCTGATTGCAGATCTTGCTAGCCGCCATGGCCTGCTCGTTACCCTCGAGGAGAACAGCATCGCCGGCGGTGCCGGAGCCGCGGTCAGCGAGCACCTCGCGTCGATCGGTGTACTGTCACCCATACTGCACCTCGGACTTCCCGATGTGTTCGGTGATCATGGTAAACACCCGCAGCAACTGCGCTCGGCAGGGCTAGATGAAGAGAGTATATTCGCCGCTATCAGCGCAAGGGTCGAGCAATTGCAAATCGGCTAACCGGTACCAAATCATATTTTTATCGCGCTCTGGGATCAACTGGTTGCGCATCATCTCCGTCGCACACGACCGTAAACACGCCCATATCAAACGCAGCACCGCACGCCGTCACCCGCAGCCACGAACGCCTGGGCTGGTTAGCAACTAGTAGCGCGATCCACGTTACATCGCCGATAAAATACCCGCATATTCAGGTACTACTGGCGATTTAATTGACTACACTTGATACAACTCAAGGGATATTGTCGATTACACTCTAACCGAGGCAGAATTAACACGTCCGATCGGCGATA
>CALGJN010000182.1:0-10338 GCA_937920185.1 uncultured Cellvibrionales bacterium
ATAGCGGCGTCGCCAATTGACCATCCAGCATCCATGGCATGGCGCAGAATTCGATGCCCGACAGGTCTCGATCTAGGCTGTCGCGTGCTAAACCCACAAAGATGTGGGAGCTGGCATACACTGGGAGATCGGCTGCGTACAAAAACTCCAACGCCGGTTTGATCTGGCGAGCAATACTGGGATAGCTGAGCATTACCACTAAGTCGATGTCCTGCCGTCGTCGCGCTCGAGTGGTTAGCCGGCTGTTGACAAAACGCTTTAACTCTACGCCGCGGGTTTCGCTAGCATCGATGTGCAGGGGTGCTTTTAGCAAGGTACTAAAGTCGCGAACCTTGGCTGGATAGCGAACAGAACTCACGATGGCGCCGCCGCGTTCGACCCAAGTCTGTTCGAAATATTCGCTGGCGCGACGTCCCCAGCCCGCCTCTGGCGCGATTATCAGCACTCGCCGCTTGCCGAGTAGCCAGGCACGGTCGGCGATTTGGTCCATTTCGTCGAGTGGCGACAGCCCAAATTGAAACAGGTTAGCGGGTCCGACAAGGTCCTCGGTGTCGATGCGGTTGAGGCTGATTGTCGGCACCGGCAACTGCTCGAGTCCCACTAGACTGCGGACTCCGGCGCTGCGCACCGGCCCGATAATCATCTCTGCGCCGGCGCTGAGTGCCTCGTCGAAGACTTCTTGTAACGGCCGTGCGGAGCTGTCGTAGACGTGCACTTCAGGGGCCTTGTCTGAGCGTTCGGAAAATTCATAGAAGCCAGCCATAAAACCGTTGAGTAGGGTCTGACCCGCCGCGCGATATTGGTTTTGTAACGGCAGCAACAATGCGACTTTAGCAACCTCTTTAGAGGGGTCGTAAAGGCTAGATAGTGCCGCGGGCGGGGTGTCCGCGGCGGGATGATAGGGCATCCGGCTACGCCAGGCGTCGAATAGGCGCAGTTGGTCGCCCTGGTCACCGGCGGCGGATCTCAGTTGCGCTGCCAGTTGGCGCCAGCCGTTGAGGTGTTGTTCGCTCGGCGATGGATCGCGCTTTTCAAGCTGATCATAGGGTGCTCGACCGAGCAGATCCCAAATTCGATTGTGCAAATGTTGCCGCTGACTAGCGGGCAGCGCTGCCGCCAGTGCCACAGAGTTTTTTAACGTTGGCTCGATCTGCCCAGTGACGATGCTCAGGTCAGTCTGAATATCAATCAATTGTCGACGCTGGTTGAGGCTGTTGCCTGGCGTCGAATAATCCAGCTCGGCATCCTCCAGCCAGATTCTCAATTCCGCCCAAGCCCCTTGGTGCCTCAATCGTTCGGCGCCGAGGATAGTGTACTCGAAATATTCGCTATCGAGCAGTCGCTGCGGGTCTATCTCAGCGAATACGTTACGACTGCGCAGTAGATGACCGTTGCGATAAAAAAGTCCCGCGCTGTCGAGTAAGAATTTGTTACGAGTCGCCTCGCCCCCAGTTTGCGCGCTGCGGTAGAGCTGTTCGGCGCGGCGCGTATCACCGGTGACTGGGTGGTCGATTAGCGGCGCCTGAACAATTGCGGGGGGTGTCTTGATTGGCGTATTGGTAGATGGCGTACAGCCCCCTATAAAGGCTAAGATGGCGGCGTACAATAGATAACTTTTACAGACTTTCATTATGCATCCAGATCCATGGGGAACACTCTACATCGTTGCGACGCCTATCGGCAACCTCGCTGATATGTCGCCGCGCGCTGTAGACGTGTTGCACAGCGTTGAAATTATCGCCTGCGAAGATACGCGACACAGTAAAAAATTGCTCGACCATTATCACATAAAATCGCCGACAATGACCTACCACGACCATAGCGATCGGCAGAGTGCCGACAAAATTCTCGATCGCCTCGATCGCGGTGACTCGGTCGCGTTGATCTCCGATGCTGGGACCCCGCTGATCTCGGACCCGGGCTATCGATTGGTTGCAGAGGCTCGGAATCGAGGCCTTAATGTGATACCGATCCCTGGCAGTTGCGCGCTGGTGAGCGCGCTTTCAGTATCGGGTCTGGCCACCGATCGGTTCAGTTTTATTGGTTTTTTACCGGCTAAAAGCAGCGCCAGAAGATCGGTGCTACAGGCTAGGCAATCGGCTAACGAAACGCTCGTCTGCTACGAGGCGCCGCATCGGATTGTCGAGACCTTGGCGGATGCCGTGGCGGTTTTGGGGGGCGAACGCGAGGCGTTTATCGCCCGTGAAATCAGTAAAAAATTCGAAACTTACAGCCGCGCCACGCTGTTTGAACTGCATGCTATGGTGAGCGACGATAGTTTTCAGCAGCGCGGCGAAATGGTCTTAGTCATCGCCGCATCACCGCCGTCGCCCGGTGTTATCACGGCTGATGCAGACCGTATCTTGCAACTGCTAGTCGGCGAGTTGTCGCCCAGTAAAGCCGCTTCCTTGGCGGCTAAGATTACTGGCCTCGATAAGCGAGCCCTTTACCAGCGGGCAATCGAGACCAGTCCACCAACCAGCCCTTAAGGCCGCTTATAACGCTCGGCTGTTGGCATTGATATCGGTCACCGTGAGCGCGGTCATATTGAAAATGCCGCGTGACGAGACCGACGGAATGACAATGTGCGCGGGTTTCTTACAACCGTGGATCAGCGGCCCGATGAGCAGTGCATCGGTCATCGAGCGAATAAGCCCCATGGCAATATTGGCCGCATCTAGATTGGGCATGACCAGCACATTGGCACGGCCCTGCAGCCGCGACTCGGCGTAGATGGTATCGCGCAGTGCCGGATTGAGGGCGCTGAGAACGTGCATCTCCCCATCGATCTGCATGCTCGGATATTTGTCGCGTAACGTCTCACTGGCGACACGAACTTTTTTAGCCGAATTTGCGCCCGAGGTGCCAAAATTTGAATGCGACAGCATCGCCACCTTGGGTTCAATACCAAAGCGCTCCACCAGTGAGATGGTTGCCTCTGTGATTTGTACTAACTCATTGGCGCTGGGGTCGATATTCATCGCGGTATCGGTCAAAAATAGCGGCCCATCCGGCATCAGCAGCAAGGCTGCAGAGCTGACCAGTTGGCTCTTGTCGTCGGGGCCGAGCAAATGCATGATTTCTCGCAGGTGAAAATCAAACCGACCGACCTTGCCACAGATCAGGCCATCGGCGTCGCCTATCGCCACCATCACCGCGGCAACGGCGGTATTATCGTGGCGCATAATCTGTTGTGAGGCGGCCACTGATACCCCGTTGCGTCCCATTAATGCGTGGTAGTAGTCGGCATATTCTGGGTGTTTTTGATGGTTGTTGGGATCGACGATTTCGACATCTTGGTCGAGGTTGATGCGCAACCCTAAACGGTCAACCTTTTCTTCAATATGGGACTTTCTACCAATTAACACAGGGTGTGCGATACCCTCGTCGACCACCGCTTGCACCGCCATCAGCACATCGTCGTTGTCCCCTTCGGCGTAGACGATACGCGCCGGACACTTTTTAGCAACCTCGATGATAGGTTGCATTAGCAGGCCCGCGCGATTGACAAATTCGTGCAGGCTTTGTCGGTAGGCTTCGAGGTCGGCGATTGGTCGGGTCGCGACCCCCGACTCCATGGCTGCCTTGACCACAGCCATAGGTACGTCCTCGATCAGACGTGGGTCGAAGGGTTTGGGGATGAGGTAGTCGGGTCCAAACTTCAGTTGTTCATCAGCGTACGCGGCGGCGACCACGTCGGTAGTTTCCTTGGTTGCCAGGTCTGCGATAGCGCGCACCGCGGCCATTTTCATGTGCTCGTTAATGGTCGATGCACCGCAATCTAGCGCGCCGCGAAAAATAAACGGAAAACACAGCACGTTGTTGACCTGATTGGGGTAGTCGGAACGGCCGGTGGCGAGGATCGCGTCGGGCCGCGCGGCCATGGCTTCCTCTGGCATGATCTCGGGTATCGGGTTGGACATGGCCAGAATGATCGGTCGTTGGCCCATCTTTTTGACCAATTCGCCATTCAGAACACCTGGCCCAGAGAGACCCATAAACAGGTCTGCACCGTCGATGGCATCGGCAATCGTGCGGTCGGTGGTCTCGATTGCATATTCTTGCTTCCAGGGATTCATGCCCTCTTTACGACCGGCATAGATGACGCCGTTGCGGTCGATCATGCGCACATTTTCTTTGCGTAGACCCATCTCTACCAGCAGATCGACGCAGGCAATACTTGCCGCGCCGGCGCCGGAGACGACCAATTTAACGTTTTCAATCAGTTTGTCGACGATTCGCAGACCGTTGTAGATAGCCGCTGCAGCGACGATTGCGGTGCCGTGTTGGTCGTCATGAAAAACTGGAATTTTCATGCGTTCGCGGAGTTTACGTTCGACTTCAAAGCATTCGGGAGCCTTTATGTCCTCGAGATTGATGCCGCCAAACGTGGGTTCGAGCGAGGCGATGATATCGACTAACTTATCCACGTCGCGCTCATCCACTTCGATATCGAATACGTCGATGTTGGCGAACTTTTTAAACAGCACTGCCTTGCCTTCCATGACTGGTTTCGACGCCAGTGGGCCGATATCACCGAGCCCCAATACCGCGGTGCCATTGGATATTACCGCGACCAGATTGCCGCGCGAGGTGACGCTGGCTGCGGCCGTCGGATCTTCTTGGATAAGTTCACAGGCATAGGCTACGCCGGGCGAGTACGCCAGCGACAAATCGCGTTTGTTGGCCAGAGGCTTGGTCGGTCTAATCTCTAGTTTGCCGGGCGTCGGGTGGGTGTGATAGCGCAGTGAACTCTCTTTAAAGGAGTCTGTCATGTTGGGTTCCTTGTCTAGCGTTGGGTCATCGCGACGATGTTTTTCGAGGCGTTTAATTGTGATTCGATTTAACCATCTATAGTAACCCGAGTGACCCTAATAGAGTGGCTATACGGTAAATATATAATCCCAGTAATGGATTTCCTGCGCGCTTCTAGGCGCAGACTGAGCGGTTTTTCTCTGGGTGGGCTTTGGTTTAAGCTGGCTGGAGCGCCAATTTAAGATCGATATAGCGCCTAGTCGGTGTGCGCGTCGTCGCCTTGGTCGCCGGGCCATCCGCCCAGGTCGCGCCAGCGATTGACGATACCGCAGAATAGTTCGGCGGTTTTCATTGCGTCGTAGAGCGCGCTGTGCGCCTCGCGGTTGTCAAAGTCGATATTGGCTGCCTGACAGGCTTTGGCAAGCACCGTCTGACCGTAAGCGAGACCGGCCAGGGTTGAGGTATCAAAGCATGAAAAAGGGTGAAAGGGGTTGCGTTTTATCTGGTTACGCTGCGATGCGGCGTTCATAAAGCCGAGGTCAAAGTGGGCGTTGTGGCCCACCATAACTGCTCGGGTACAGCCCGTTTGGCTGATCTCTTTGCGGATTGGTTGAAATAGTTCGCGCAACGCCTCGCCTTCCTCTTCGGCCATGCGTTCGGGGTCGAAAAGGTCGATGCCAGTAAATTCGAGGGCTGCTTTTTCGACCACCGCGCCGGGAAATGGATCGATGTTTTTACTCATGCTGTCTTTGATCGATAAGCTACCGCTGTCGTCCATCTGTAGCAATACCACTGCGACTTCGAGCAGGGCGTCAGTGCGCGAGTTAAAACCGCCGCTCTCGATGTCGATTACCACGGGTAAAAAACCACGAAAACGTTTCGACAGTAGCGATGGGGGCGAATTTTCCATCAGTTTTGCAATCTCCAGTTCAACGCCTGACCCGCGGCCAGAGGAATGAGTTCACCGCCGTCGTAATCGATCCGTTCTGGCACCGTCCACGGATCTCGGTTGAGGGTTATCTTACGTCGATTGTACGCTAGGTTGTAAAAATCCGCACCGTAGCGACTCGCAAAACCCTCTAGTTGGTGCATCGCGCCAGCGCGATCGAAGGCCTCGGCATAGAGTTCGATCGCCGCGTGATGGCTATAGCAACCGGCGCAGCCACAGGCGTTTTCTTTGGCGTTGCGAGGATGAGGCGCAGAGTCGGTGCCGAGGAAAAATCGACTATCGCCGCTGGTGGCGGCTTCTATCAAGGCCGTTTGATGGCGATTGCGTTTTAGAATAGGCAGACAAAAAAGGTGCGGGCGAATACCGCCAACGAGCATATCATTGCGGTTGTAGAGTAGGTGCTGAGGGGTAATCGATGCCGCTAGAGGCCCCTCGCTATGGCGCACAAAAGTGGCACCCTGCTCGGTAGTGATGTGCTCGAGAACCATCTTTAGCGCCGGAAATTTTTCCCTGATGCGAACCAGATGGCGATCGATAAACACCGCTTCGCGGTCGAATATATCGATGTCTGGATCGGTGACCTCACCATGCATCTGCAACACGACGCCCAGTTCTTGCATGGTCTCGAAGACCTCGTCGAGGCGCTCTAAGTCGGTGACGCCAGAGTCCGAATTGGTGGTCGCGCCGGCTGGGTAGTACTTGCAGGCGTGGACAAAGGCACAGGCGTGCGCTGCACGAATATCGTCAGCCGAGGTGTTGTCGGTTAGATACAACACCATCAAGGGCTGCCATTCCGAGTTTTCGGGGCGCGCTGCGAGGATGCGTTCGCGGTAGGCGGTCGCAGCGGCAACGTTCTTAACCGGTGGCACCAAGTTGGGCATTACAATGCCACGGCCAAAACAGCGAGCGGCGGCAGGCACGGTGGTGGCCAGAGCACCCTCATCGCGTAAATGCAGGTGCCAATCGTCGGGTTGTATAATGGTCAGTTGGTCCATGTTACGGCCTATTAGTGTTTGGGCAGCGGCGGCCGCGTTGGCTGAAGTGGGAATCATAGCCGCGCTGGTCGGGGAGCGCACCACATTTTTGCTGTCGGGCGATGGGCGGCGGGGTAATTAGGTGGCCGACATCTGGTGGGCTGGCGCATTTCCGCATGGTTTTTTGCAGCGACGGCGGGTTGCAAGCCCGGCTCAGTTAATTTTACCGGTGGTGCGCACGCGTTTGGAGCCCGCTATGGGTTTTTCTGGCGGTGATTCGGACGACGGCAACAGCCATGCATCGAGAAAATTTTTCAACGCGATGAGAAATCCAAGCAGTAAAAACGCGCCCGCCGGCATGCCCAGAATCAGTAGCGTGTAATCGCCGTCAAAAGGCTGCCACAACCAGTCTCTAGCAATGTCTCCGAAAATCAGATGCATGTCGGCGAACAGCGACCCGCGACCGAACAGTTCACGAATTGCCCCGACGAGTAACAGCAGCGCTAAAAATCCACTGCCAATGACCGTGGCATCGAGTGCCGCTGTGCCGATTGGATGGCGCGTGGCGATAGTCTGCGCCCGGCTTAAGATAACGCAATTGCTGGCGATCAATGGCACAAAGATGCCGAGTGCCTGAGCGAGAGGGTAGGCATAGGCGCGCACCAGCAATTCGGCGCAGGTGACCCAAGCGGCGATGATCAACAACAGCATTGGCAGATGCAATGCGCCATTCAGTTGCCGGCGCAACAGTGAGCAACTGACACTCGAACCCAGCAGCACAGTCAATGTCACTAGCCCGAGGCCGAGCGCATTAGCCAAGGTTGTCGTTACCGCCAACAGCGGGCTGAGTCCGAGCAATTGCACCAGCACGGGGTGTTCGCGCCACAGCCCGTGGCAAACGCTGTAGTTGTCGTTTGGCGGGTTCACTCGCGTGCCTCTGGGTTAGCTTGCGACGTACCCCGAGCCGCCAACGCAGCGCGCTCATCGGCAAAGAATTGCAGCGTCGCAGCCACTTGATTGACCACAGCGCGCGGTGTAATGGTGGCGCCGGTGAATTGATCGTATATTCCACCATCCGCCTTGACGGCCCAATATTTAGGGCCTGGATCAGATAGTGAGCGCTTACTAAATGCCTCGATCCAGTCACTCTTTGCAATCTCGATTTTATCGCCAAGGCCGACCGTCTCGCGGTGGGATATAACCCGCACCGCAATAATGCGCCCAGTGAAATCTATTCCCACGAGTAATTGGATGGCTCCGCCATAACCGGCGTTACTAATGCTTGGGACAATTGCCGCGATCGGCTGCCCCGCGCGCAGGGCAATGTGCATTTCATCGCCCTCGCTGAGTCCCAATAATCCAAGTTGCCGGTTGGGGATGGGCCAATTTTCGAAGGTTATTGCGGCGCCTTGATCGTCGGGGCCTAAGACCTGACGAAGATAGTCTAGCGCGGCGCTAGTTTGGGATGCGACGATGCGTTCGCGGGTGAGTATTTCCAGGGTGGTGACGAGCGTACCGATTAGCAGCGCTATGCCCAGAAGACGCAGCCATTGCGCCCGATCAGGGGCAGTTTTGACGGTCATTGATCTTCCTCGGGGCGCACGCCGTTGCGCTGAGCAGAGTGACCGAAGGTTCGCGGCGCGGCGTAGCGATCGATAGTCGGTGCGGCAAAATTTGCCAGCAATATGGCGAACGCCAGAGCGTCGGGGTAGTCGCCCCAACTACGGATACTAAACACCAGTACGCCAATCATGGCGCCGTATATGAGCTTGCCCCGGACACTGGTGGCGGATGATACTGGGTCGGTGAGAATAAAGAATGCGCCCATCATCGAAGCGCCGCTAAAGAGATGAAAGAGCGGAGACCCGTGGCTCGCGGAACTGCCGGCATCCCAATAAAAAAGCGCCATTAGCGATAAACTGACAAGCATCATCAGCGGTGCATGCCAGCTAAAAATACCTTTGCGCAACAGCAATAGGCCACCGGCGAGAAAGCCCAGATTGACCCACTCCCAACCCGCACCGGCCCAACTTGCGCGATAAAAAATCGGCTCGCTGGCATATACCTGCTCGATCATTAATCCGGTTTTGTGCTTTAGCACTTCGAGTGGTGTGGCCCCAGTGATACCGTCGATTAAATCACCGCCGCCAATCACCAGATGGATAGATTGCCAAAGTCCCGGTTGATAGAGACCCTCTGGCAGCAGCATCTGTGGCGTTAACCAACGGCTCATTTGCTCCGGAAAGCACAACAGTACAGTGGCATATCCGACCATTGCCGGGTTGCACGGATTGTTCCCCAACCCGCCGTAGAGTTGTTTGGCGATGATAATAGCGCAGCTACAAGCGATTGCGACTACCCACCAGGGCACCAGTGGCGGCAGCGCCAAGCCGAGAAAGATCGCGGTGACCAAGGCGCTGCAGTCGCGTAGATGAAAGCCCACCGGACGACCGCGAAGTCGCAGTGCCATCGCTTCGCAGGCGAGGGCGCACAGACTACATAAAAGAACGTTAATCGGCACGCCCCAGCCAAACTGCCAGGTCAGCGCTAGGCCACCCGGTAAGGTCGCCAATAGCACCCAGTGCATAATATTCTCGGTACTCTCGCCGCTGCGGGCTGCCGGTGACATCATCCGTGGGCTTGCTCGGTAAGTCGCTGTTCGGCGCGCTGCAATTTTTGGCGTGCGCCCTCGACCGCTGCCCTGAGGCTATTTTGTTTTTTCAGGGGATCATCGCTGGCGGCGACAAGCCGCTGTTCAGCCAGTTCGAGGCGGTTTTGCAGCGTACTGATATTGCGCTGCAACTTGTCGAGGGCCTGTTCGACGGTCGGCTGTTTACTGGCGGCACGGTTCTGCGCAGCGGCGATAATATCGGCACTCGATAGGCGCGCAACCGGCGCTCTAGGCGCATTGGATGGGACCGCAGCGCTGCGACGCGCGGCGCGGCGCTGGCTCTGTTCGCGCTCCAGACGAGCCAGTCGTAATTGACGAAATTCAAAGCGCTGGCGGGCTTGCGCGGCATTGCTCTTGACCTGGCGCGCGGTGTCTATGTTAACTTTGCCGGCGCGGTAGTAGTCAACCAGCGGAATATGGCTTGGACAGACATAGTTACAGGCGCTGCACTCGATACAATCGAATAAATTGTGTTCCTCGAGTTGCTGGTGGTTGGCAGCTTTGGCGTGCCACAGCAACTGCTGTGGCAGTAGTGATGCCGGGCAGACTTCGGCGCATCGCCCACAACGAATACAGGCGCGCTCTGGCGGGGCGGGGGCAAATTCGTCGATGTCGGGGGCGAGAATACAATAACTGGTTTTAACCACCGGAACCTCGTCCGAGGGCAGTTTAAAACCGCTGATGGAGCCCCCCATGATTAACTGATTAAGGCGGTCATTGTTCACGCCGCTATGGCGCAAAAGGTGTTTTATCGGCGTGCCGATCAAGGCTTGATAATTGCGCTGAGTCGCGCAGGCGCCACCGGTTACAGTGACCACCCGCGAGATCAGGGGTTCGCCGTCGATCACTGCGCGCTTGATGGCGTAAACCGTTGCCACGTTGATGCAGAGTACGCCGATATTAGCGGGTATGTTGCCGCTGGGCACCTGCTTTCCAGTGAGTGCATAGATCAGTTGTCGCTCGCCACCAGATGGATATTTTCTGGGAAT
>CALGJN010000183.1:0-3158 GCA_937920185.1 uncultured Cellvibrionales bacterium
TTCCAAGAGTTGTTCGTTGACCGCGCCACTAGCTCCCCATTCGCCATTGCGATCGAACGGTTGATGGCGATTCAGCCAACACCAAGCGTCGAGTAATAAATTGCCGGGGCCGGTATCGAAGCCGGTGCACAGATTGGATGGCGCCAGTGATGTGATGTTGGCAATGCCGCCAATATTGATGATCACTCGGTGTCGTTCGCTGTGCCCAAAAAAATCCTCATGAAAGGCTGGAACCAGAGGCGCACCCTGGCCTCCCAGCGCAATGTCTGCGCGTCTAAAATCAGCCACCGTGGCGCAACGGGTGCGCGCGGCGATGATATTGGGGTCGCCGATCTGTTGTGAAAATCCAATTCGATTGGCGTTCGGTGGGAGGTGTCGCACGGTCTGTCCATGGCTGCCAATAGCAGTCACTGCGCTGGGTTTTATGTGGTGCATGGCGAATAATTGCAAGGTCGCATCGGCGAACAACTCGCCGAGTTGGACATCGGTTTCTGCGTACAATTGGAGGCTGTCATCGCCCGGTTGGCAGAGTTTCAGTATGGCATCCTTGAGCTTTGCCGGGATCGAGTGGGAGTGGTGTCCGATCATTTTGAACCGCCCCGATTGCCACTCCACCAACACTGCATCGACGCTATCTAGGCTAGTGCCGGACATCAAGCCAACGTATAACTCGGAATTATTCACCGCGGCAGTCGATCAGTTGGCATTGGCCGGATCCAAGGGCGCATCCAATGCTTGTCGGGATGCCTGCTCGTAGATTGCCAAGCGCACCAAAAGAGGTTTGGTGGTGCGTTCAAAGCGCTCGTTCTCGTCGACCTCGATGGGATTAGCCTGGGGAAGTTTCACCGTGCGCGGATTTTTATGCACTCCATTGACCAAAAATTCATAGTGCAGATGCGGGCCGGTCGAGTAGCCGGTCGAGCCGACCGTGCCAATCATCATTTTTTGCGATACGGTTTGTCCAACTTTGACCTTTTTACTGTGCAGGTGGAGATATTTGGTCATGTAGGTCTGACCGTGCTGGATAAAGATGTAGTTGCCGTTGGCATGATGGAAACCGGCCTCTACAACCTTACCCTTGCCGGCTGCATACACCGGAGTGCCCCGCGGCGCGGCATAATCGACGCCGCGGTGGGCTTTGATTTTTTTATGTATCGGGTGTTTGCGCTTAAGATTAAAGCCCGAGCTGATGCGAAAAATATCCAGCGGCGTGCGCAAAAATGTCTTGCGCATACTCAAGCCGTCGGGCGAGTAATACTGCGTCGAGCTGTCGCTATTTTGATAGCGCACTGCGCGGTATGTTTTACCGCGATTGGTAAAGGAGGCGGCGATAATATCGCCGGCATCGAGCTGTTGGCCGTCGAGGTAGCGTTCTTCAAACAGCAGTGAGAATTGATCTCCCTCGCGGATATCAAAGACGAAGTCGATATCCCAACCAAAGATGTTGGCCATTTCCATGATGATCTTGTCGGGCAGTTGGGCGCGCTTACCGGAGTTGTAGAGCGAGTCGCGTATCACACCCTGCCGAAAGCCGAGTAGCACATCGGCCTTGCGAGTGCGCTTTTCTGTGCGATAAGCGCCGTCTTGGAAGGCAAAAATATAGCGCGTCAGCGGTGATTTTATATACTCCAGCTGGATCACCTTGTCGTTGCCATCGACGCCGATGCGGAATTGGTCACCTGGGTATAAATTGCCGAGTAAATCGCCGCCGGGTGATGCGGTCAGGTTATAAATTTCGCTGGCCGGCAGGTTTGCGCGCATAAAGAGCGTCGACAGGTTGTCGCCGTCCTCGACCTTGACCGCCCGCCAGCGGAGCGTTGGTTGCGGCGCTATCGCAACCGGCGCGGGGCTGACGGGTGCACTGACTTCAGTGCTCTTTAGCTCTAGTTCAATGCTCTCGATAACCTGGCGGCTATCGCCGCCTTGATCGGTTGGAAAGGCGATTAGTGCCAACAAAAAGCAGGCTACCAGCGCCGACGCGATCAAGTGGCGCTGAGGGAACGCCCGCAACAGCGACCAGACCGATTCAGGCATGCGCAGGGACGATTTAAATCTGCTGTCTAAACTCATAAAGATCAAGCGCATGGCGGTAAGGTGATGAGTTTATATGAATAAAACCATGGGTGCCAACCTGTTGCACGCTGTTGTGAATAATCATTTTATGTTCCCCATTGGCGGGTGTCATTAGCAAAATATTAACATCTTGTATTTACCTCGCCATTCTGTAGAGTTAGCGCTCCGTAAATTACCCCTGGATATCGGCACCCAATGAAGCACACAGGCAGAGAGTTGTTGGCGCAGTTACAGGCCCGTGGTTTGATCGCGCAGCAGTCCGCAGAGCAAGAGCTAGAGTCCCATCTCGACAAATCGATAACGCTGTACTGCGGCTTCGATCCGACGGCCGATAGTCTACATATTGGCAGCCTGGTGCCGTTGCTGGTATTGCGGCGTTTTCAGCAGGCTGGACACCGGCCGATCATATTGTTGGGTGGCTCGACGGGGCTGATTGGAGACCCCAGTTTTAAGGCTGAGGAGCGCAAGTTAAATAGCCCAGATGTGGTTGCGGGTTGGGTCGATAAGCTTCGCGCGCAAACTCGCCAGTTTGTAGATTTTGATGGCGAATCGCCGAATAGAGCGATGATCGTCAACAACCTAGACTGGACCGCAGGCGTTGACATCCTCGATTTCTTGCGCGATGTTGGCAAGCATTTCTCGGTCAATAGTATGATCGCGCGGGAATCCGTCAAGCAGCGTATTGAGCGTGAAGGGGCGGGAATGTCGTTTACCGAATTTTCGTATTCTCTATTGCAAGCGCTTGATTTTGCCGAACTCTATCGACGGCACCAGTGCACATTGCAAATCGGTGGCAGCGATCAGTGGGGCAATATCGTTGGCGGTATTGATTTAAGTCGTCGCCAGACTCAGGCGCAGTGTTACGGTATGACCATGCCATTGATCGTCAAGTCAGACGGCAGTAAGTTTGGCAAAACCGAGGCCGGCACTATCTGGCTCGATGCGGCTAAGACCTCGCCCTACAGTTTTTACCAATTCTGGCTCAACGTCGCCGATGCCGATGTCTACCGTTTTCTGCATTACTTTACATTCTTGCCGATCGAGGAGATTGACGCCGTCGAGGCGCGCGATCGTCGATCTCAGGG
>CALGJN010000184.1:0-1701 GCA_937920185.1 uncultured Cellvibrionales bacterium
GAACCGCGCCATATCGCGGGTTTGATAACCCGGTTCTCGCTGGCTATCGGGCAGCTTGCGCTCATGGGCTAAACGCAGCAACCGACGCGCCGATGACAACATTGAATTACGGCCCATATAGGCCATCAAAAGATCTCGTTGGCGGTGTTGTTGTTGGCGTGCAATCAGCGATTGCAGAGTATCGATAGTCGACGAAAACCTTTGACGCCGACTAGGATCAGCGTCGATCCACTGCCGCAGTGCAGTCTCTAGCCGACGTTTTTTGTGCAACATGTCACCGCGCTTATAGCTTTCTATCATCGAACCATAGTTTTTTGCATAATTTGCCAGCGAGGCGAGGGTACTCTGATACTTGATCCGCGCCTCGCTGCCGGCCGGCGCTGCAGTCTCGATGACCCGGTTCATCTCCTCGCGATAGCGCTTTGCGGTGGGGTAGCTCCAAGCAAACATCGCCGCGACTTCGTCGGCAATTCGATAGCGGTTGGTTCGACCCGGATAACCGGCAACCATGACAAAATCCTCGTCGGCAACGCCTTTTGCCGAAACGCTAAGATGACTTTTAGGCGCAAAGGGTACGTTGTCGGCGCTGTAGTCCGAGGGTTTGCCATCGCCGTCGACGTAGGCGCGGTAAAACGACCAATCACCGGTATGGCGCGGCCACATCCAGTTATCCGTATCGCCACCAAATCGACCGATACTCGATGCCGGGGCATACACGAGGCGAACATCTCTGATCGCTAATTGTTTGCTTAAATAGTACTCCAACCCGCCGTGAAAACTGTATATTTCACAGCGGTAACCGGTGGATTTTTCGCATTTAGACACCAGCGCTTTTTCCTCGGTTTGTATTGCTCGATAGCGCTCTAGTGGGCTCAGGTTGGCGGCCAAATTGGCGGTGATTTGCCCGGTCACACGATCCAACGACTCGGTCACATAGACCCGAGAACCAGGCGCTGCGGGGAGCTCTCGCCCGAATGTCTCGGCCAGAAAGCCACTTTCCAAAAGGTTATTATCGACCGTACTGTTGTGTTGAATACTGCTGTAGGCGCAGTGATGATTAGTGACAATCAGGCCTTTTGGTGAGACAAACGATGCCGTGCAACCACCGAGACTGATCACCGCGCTCATCGGAAAATCGGTGAGCTCGGAAATTGCCTCGGCGGGCAGCTTTAAGCCCTCGGCCTTTAACGTGGCGCGCAGCTCCAACAACTGTTGCGGCCGCCACATGCCCTCGTCGGCGATGGTTGGCGTCACCAAAACCAGAAACGCCACAGCCACTGACAATAAAGCCTGTGATATGGCAGCGACGGCCTTCTGGACGATCGCCCCGCAGACAGCCAAAGGAGTGAAACGTTGCATGCACCTGCTCCTTGTTAAACCGCCACTGGTGTGGCATTTCATAGACAATAACGGCGCTAGATTCTCGCCGCATCACAGCGACGATGGCCTACGCCAAGGCCAACCACCGCAAGCCAATGCCGCAACAGATGCGCTAGCCGACCGGTTGCAACCAGTCGGCATAGGCGTGCGAGCCCCCATGAACCAGATCGATGTACGCCGCCTGTAACTTTTCGGCTATCGGCCCACGCTGGCCACTGCCGATAACTCGCCCATCGTACTCTCGAATCGGCATCACCTCAGCCGCAGTGCCGGTAAAAAAAGCCTCGTCGCAAATGTACACCTCGTCCCGGGTAATGCGCT
>CALGJN010000185.1:0-4491 GCA_937920185.1 uncultured Cellvibrionales bacterium
CTAACCCCAATCGATACTTTTTCTGCGGGGATATTGCCGATCCTAGAATGGATAACGAGTGTATTTTTGGAAATCCATTCTATGACTATAGCACTAAAATTATATATCGGTATAGGCGGAAGGTATTGACATTAGAAATTTAAGTTATTTTCGGACTCTTTCGATATTCGTGGTATGCCAAACCTATAAGATATTGTCGAAGAGTAAAGCAGCTCAAATACAGCCGATGCTAAGCGAAATGGATTGGCTCGCGGGCGGAGTGCCAGTTCTCTTGCCTTGTGGTTTTCGCCGCTCAGATGCCAACGCTTTTTTTTAGCTATTCATGCGTGCCAAAGGAAGCGTCCCCTGACTGCTCTTTTTTCTTTTTGCACATTTTTACATAGGGTGCAGAGCAACTACTCACAAATGGAGCAACTACCCATAAATAGAGCAACTACCCATAAATAGAGCAACTACCCATAAATGGAGCAACTACCCATAAATGGAGCAACTGCCTAAAACTATCTACAATTTCCTACAAATGGAGCAACATTGATGGCATTGCGTATTACCGATGGTCTGAGCGCTGCCGGCATATTTCTGAAAGCTAATATTAAAAGCCTCATGCGTTAGTGTTAAGTGCCTATTTAGTCCGGAGAGGATTGTGTATCCTTTGAAAATCGTTACACAAAATTGCTATGTTATTACGCTGGTCGGTAGATAGAAGCAAACTAACGTCTGTAACGTCTGTAACGGCAGCTTAGAACGTCAATGGGTTAGGGCTACACAAGCTGTCGTGCATAACCTTCGACTTGAAATGCGCGCCTATGACGTTAGGCCTGAGAGATGTACCGTAATTGCGGGAAAAAATAATGCGTGGGATAGGTTAGCGGCGGATTTCAAACGATTAAGGGGCTTATAATGGCGTATGCGTAGTGGCGTGTGCGGAGTGGCGTAAGCGATTTTTAAAATGATGATTTTGAGCTTTTGCGCGATGCAACTTACGCATGTGGGTTGCTACATTTTTGGAATTATTATTGTATATGTGGCGCGCCCGGCAGGATTCGAACCTGCGACCCACGGCTTAGAAGGCCGTTGCTCTATCCAACTGAGCTACGGGCGCATAGACTCAAGCCGCAAACTGGTCGGGGATGAGGGATTTGAACCCCCGACATCCTGCTCCCAAAGCAGGCGCGCTACCAGACTGCGCTAATCCCCGAATACAATTTGTTGCGCTCTTATACAGAGTGCGCGCATGATACTTTTAAGACCCGATTGCGTCAATGCTGAATGCTTGTATGGGCGCGCTCCGGCTCGATATTTTAAGCGTATTTACCATTGGCGTACAGCGCGGATTGATTGGTGGGTGCAACTGGGGCTCTTTGCGACCTGTCTGCGGTTAGCGGTAATCTGTTAAAATAAACGGGCATTAACAATATTATCGAGCCAGACTATCGCCAATAGTAGGTTATCAGCACCGCATCCGAACTGTCCTCTATGTTATGGCAACGATATCTGTCGCTATTTTGAAGACCCCCAGCGCACCTATTATCAATGCGAGCGATGTCAGTTGGTATTTGTCGCCGCGCACGACCACATAAGCCGAATCGATGAGCGAGCACAGTATGACTTGCACACCAATTCGCCCGCAGACTTTGGGTATAGGGCGTTTTTAAACCGCTTGGCTGAGCCATTAAAGCAGCGCTTATCGCCATTGAGTCGCGGCCTTGATTTTGGCAGTGGTCCGGGACCCACGCTATCGTTGATGTTCGAAGAATCAGGGCATAGCATGCGCCTTTACGATAGCCATTACGCAGCCGACAAATCTGCACTCTGCGGATCTTATGATTTTATAACCGCAACCGAAGTCGTCGAACACCTGGCGGCACCCGGCGCCGAGTTGCAGCGGCTGTGGGATTTGTTGGTGCCAGGAGGGTGGCTAGCGGTTATGACCAAGCTGGTGATCGACCGCGCGCGCTTTAGTCATTGGCATTACCGCCGAGACCCTACCCACATCAGTTTTTTTTGTCGCTATACGTGGGATTATATGGCTTGCCAGTGGTCTACCACAGCCACATACATTGGCTCTGATGTCATCTTGATCCAAAAGGGCAATAGTTGACACTCTTGTTGCAGCAACCTCGTACTGGGCGGGCGACGTGGTGCGCCTAAATCTGCACTTTGCCGTCTCAGAACCGGTGGTTCACATGTTTTTGCAGGATTCAGTTGTCTAGCCTCTCTGACGATGCAACTATGATCGGCTGAAAGGTCGATTAAAAGGCCGGCTAAATAGTCGGCAAATCTCTAACAAGGAAACATTATGTATAAAGGAAACACTCTAACTCTGGTAGCACTCGACAATGGCTTGGTCGAACTGTGTTTTAACAATCATAGCGAGTCGGTGAACAAACTCGACTTGGCGACGACCAAGGAGTTTGCAGAGGCGATCGAAACGCTATCGAAACAGACAGGAATTCGTGGGCTTTTGGTTAGCAGTGCCAAATCGGTTTTTATTGTCGGCGCCGATATTGGCGAATTCAGTGAGATGTTTAAACTCTCAGAAGAAGCCTTTGTGCACCGCGTCGGCGAGGTTACCGATCCGCTTAATCAACTCGAGGAACTGCCTTTTCCGACGCTAGTGGCGATCAATGGATACGCCCTTGGAGGCGGCCTCGAGGTCTGTTTGGCGTGTGATTATCGAATTATTGCCGCATCGGCGGCCGTTGGTCTTCCAGAAACCACCCTTGGAATTATTCCCGGTTGGGGTGGCACCGTCCGCTTACCGCGCCTTTGCGGCGTTGCAACCGCGCTGCAGTGGACCACCAGTGGTGCACCTCAAGGCGCGGATAAAGCGGTTGCAGCAGGAGCGGCACACGAGGTGGTCGAAGCAGATGAACTGCGTGAAGTGGCGCTCAGTCGATTAGCCGAACTCGCCAACGGCGATCGCGAATACCGCGGTCAACGTCAAGTTAAAATGGTCGGCGTCAACGAGACCGAGGCCGATATCGCCGACTTAGCGCAGCAGTATCGCGCCAAACTCGAAGGTGGCAAGGGCCAGCATTATCCAGCGCCATTGTTGTTGGTAGACTTGCTCCAGCGCGCCGCTCGGTTGGATCGAGACGCGGCGCAAGCATTGGAAACCGACGGCTTTTATCGCATATCGAGAACGCCGCAAGCGCGTGCTCTGGTGGGGGTCTTTCTGAATGATCAACAGCTAACTAAGGTGGCAAAGACACGGGTCAAGGCATTTCGCGACGAGGCCACCGTGATTGAGCGCAATGGCGTGATCGGCGCGGGCATTATGGGTGGTGGCATTGCTTACCAAAACGCGATTCGCGGTTATTCGGTATTGATGAAGGACATCAATCAAGAGGCCTTAGATCTGGGCATGTCAGAAGCCTGTAAGTTGCTTGCGAAAGGTGTCGACAGGGGTAAATTGACGCCGATTAAATCGTTGAATACGCTCGCCAAAATAACTCCTACGTTGACCTATCATGGGCTTGAAACCTGCCAGGTTATCGTCGAGGCGGTGGTCGAAAACCCAGCGGTCAAAAAAGCCGTCTTAGCCGACATAGAATCCGCTGCCGACGAGGACGCAATTCTGACCTCAAATACTTCGACTATCTCTATTGATTTATTGGCTGAAGGATTACAGCGTCCAGAAAATTTCTGTGGTATGCACTTTTTTAACCCGGTCAATGCGATGCCATTGGTGGAGATTATTCGCTCCGAGAGCAGCTCAGAAAAAGCCGTTGCAACGCTTTGTAACTACGCCCTAGGTCTTGGTAAAAAACCGGTGGTAGTAAACGACTGCCCGGGTTTTTTAGTCAATCGTACGCTCTTCGCTATGCTCTTCGGTTTTGAGATTTTACTCCGCGAAGGTGCCGACTATGAGCAAATTGATGCGGTTATGGAAAGCTGGGGTTGGCCAATGGGGCCGGCCTACCTGATCGATGTTATCGGCATAGACACTTTGAATCATTGCTATGCGAGCATGGTCGCGGGTTTGCCAGAGCGCTTTAGCCAAGGCGGTAAAACGCTTGCCAGCGAAGCTATTTATGCAGCCGGTAGATTGGGGCAAAAAAATGCCCACGGCTATTATAAGTACGCGCTGAATCAGCGAGGCAAGCCAGAAAAACACGCCGATGAAGATGCCGCAGCCATAGTCGCCTCCGTAGCGGCACCGAGAAAAGTCTTTAGCGAGTCGGAGATTATCGAGCGAATTATGCTGCCAATGGCAATGGAAATGTCTCGCTGCCTAGATGAAGGCGTTGTCGCTTCGCCCGCAGAGGCGGATATGGCGTTGATCTACGGTGTCGGTTTCCCGCGCTTTAGAGGTGGAATTTGCCGTTGGATGGATGAACTGGGCTTGGCTGACATATGCGCCTTAGGCGATCGGTATGCATCGGTCAGCACGCTCTACCAACCAACCGATGAACTGCGTGCGCGCGCCGCTAAAGCCGAATGCTGGTATAGCTAAAGCTGACACAAAAGCCGGCAAAAAAAAGGCGG
>CALGJN010000186.1:0-3864 GCA_937920185.1 uncultured Cellvibrionales bacterium
ACTGCGCGCGCATCAGCCCATCGATCACCGCCGTTGCAACAAAATCATGGCGATAGATGCCGCCATCGACCACTAAACCCGCGGCCACGACCGCTGCGTAACGGCCCGAAGCCGCCAGTAACTTAGCTCGCAAGGGTATTTCAAATGCACCGGGTACTTCAAACACATCAACCGAGCGAGTGGTCAGATTCGCGGTTTCTGCCAAAAACGCATCGCGTAGGTGATCGACAATGTCTCGATGCCAACAGGCTTGAATAAATGCGATACGGTCGCATTGTATGGTTTTCGAAAAATCAGAATTGAATGGAGCATTCATCTGTTGTTTGCCTCGTTAATTTAAGTTAAACAACAGGGCAAACAAGCCAACGTAGCAAGCACGCTAGCGCGCCCGTTAAGATCGTCTCATTCTCATAACCAGACTTTAACTGTCGGCTCCGGAATCTAACCGGATCTGCTTGTCCCTCTGACTATCAGCCAAAGGCGCCCGCGGGCTACGTTAGTTCAACGATTACCGCCGGTGGGGACTTTCACCCCGCCCTGAGAATTGTCGCAAGTGACTGCGACCCGCCAATTATATAACAAAATCTTTGCCGGCATACAGCCCGTTAAAGATGAAATTGTTGGGGTGTTTGATTGCCTCGGCCAGTGCTCGAGTACCCTGGCGATTGATGCGCTACCAGCGGGTGCTCTATTGAAAAATTGGCGATCAAACTCTGTCGGTAACCGCTGTTAATACGGCGTGCATTGAGGGATAGATTTTTTATTTCGCTAGGGGCGCGAGGGTTGGGGAGGCAGGGCCAGATGTCAGTTATATCTGTTGGTACGCGCACGTTTTTGTTATCGTTGATGCGTGGTTGAAATAGTCTATCACCCTGAAATAGCCATTGATGATCCTGCTGGGCAGAGACTGTTGTTATTGGTGCGCGGCCATGGGTGTTGTTCGCCATGACCGCGCGGCCGCGACTCGTCTAGCCGCGGCGTCAAAGGGGCTTGATCTAGCCCCGCAGCCTTTGCGAAATACCTTTGAGCGTGTCAGCTAGGGCGCTTAGCCGACTGCGCGATGTTGCGTCGAGGCTCGATTTGCGCTTCGGCAATCGGATTTTATCGAGCTGTCGAGCAAGCTTTTTACTGCCACCGCTGTCCATAGCGGCCGTGACTTGGTCGAGTACATCGACAATTTTCTTTGCTGTAGCGCTCGACAGGGTGTTGGTTCTGCGCAGTTGATCGATATAGGCGCGGGCCACCACGGGGTTGGCAGGCCACGTCATCGGCACTTGCCGCTGCGGATTGAATAGTCCGCGTGGGCCGCTACTTGGGTAGGCCATAGCGGCAGCGGCAATCTCGTTGGCGCTGAGGTATTCGCTGGGTAGCAATTTAAGGGTGTCCAGACCACGGATAATCTCGGTTCCATAGATCATGCCCCGATAGTAATATACCGACCAGTAACCGCCGGCTATGAGTTCGTCGGCGAGTATTGGGCCGCGGTCGAAGTAGCCAATTTCGGTGGGATTGGAAGAATCGGTAAAATCGATGACCGTGATGCCCCCTTGGTACCATGCTTGGATAAATATGTCGCGCCCCGGCACCGGTATGATCGATCCATTGTGAGCCACGCAGTTTTCGGTCTCCAACTGAGGTGCTGGGATCTTGTAATGGCTTTTAAATTTGAGTTGCTGGTCGACGATGTCGTAGATCGCATCGGCTCCCCAGGTCATTGGATCCCAAGCGCGACAGCGCGCACGTCCACCGCCACCCCACTCATCGGTAAACAGCACCTTGGTACCGGCATTGTTGAACGTCGCCGAGTGCCAGTAGGCAAAGCCGTCGTCGGTAACGGCATCGATGCGCTCGGGTTTGCGCGGGTCGCTGATGTCAAACAGTATGCCATTGCCGGAGCAGGCACCCGCGGCTAAATTTGCCGAAGGAAAAACTGTAATATCATGACAGTGCTCAGTGCGCTCGGTGTCCTGAGTGTTATCGCCATGATCCCCACCGCGCCAGAGGCCGGCGAGCGTGCCAGTGTCTGGGTCGGCAAAGACCGCAGGGCTGTCGATAATACGCGACTTGGCCGGATCGTCTATGGGGATTTCGATAACGTCGATGCGAAATAATGCGGTGCGATCATCGCCGGGAATTTCGTCGATGCAGTTGGCTAATTCCTCCTCGTCGCGCACGTCTTGGGTGCCCGAGTTGTAGATTAAAATTTTGCCATCGGGGGTTGGGCCGGCAATCACCGAATGGGTATGCGAGCCGCGACAGGTTTGCACCGCACCGACTTGCAGCGGCTGGCTCAGATCGGAAATATCAAAGATCCGTATACCTTGAAACCGCTCTGCACTGGCGTCGGTCGTCACGCCTTGGCGACCACAGTCGAGACGACCGCGAGTTTGCTCGACCGACATAATCAAAAGATCGCCGATGATCGAAATGTCGCCCTGACCCCCCGGGCAGACAACCGATGTGATCAAGTTTGGTAGGCCGGCATCGTCGATTTGATACATATTAAAGCCATGGTAGCTGCCGGTGACCAATAGGTTCTCGCTGAAGGCCATGTCGGTATTGTCAAACGAAAGCATCGGATAGCGTCGGGCCTCCGAGGCGGCTTGCATGGTGCGGGGACTGTCGGGCTCTGCTGGCTTTGCGTCAATGTCAGCTTCTGCGCTGTCATCGGCCGATTCCTCTGGATCTTCGACGCCGCGCCCCTCTGGATTGGCTGGGTCGAAAAAGCCCAGCGGTCTGGGTTGGGTCATCACCAGTTGCATGTTTAAAATGGCCTCGCCGGCGTCGTAAAGCCCGGCCGATAAACCCGCTCTAGGGTCGCTAGACAGGCCCACCAGTAGGGTGTTCATGCGCTCGATTTCCACCGCTTGATCATTACTGACGTCGGAGACAAACTCGTTGAGCTGCGGATCATAGGTAGAGCCTGATTGGTCTCTGAGGTCGTCGACCATTTCGATCGCGCCATCGTGATGGGTAATCATCAGGCGCAAAAAGAGTCGATCAAAATCGGTACTCTGGGCGGCGCTCAGTTCGGCCATCTGCTTTTTGGTCGCCATACCCGCCATCGTGTGGTGGGCGTGGTGATTTTCGGGTTGGGTTGGGTCTGGTGCCGGTTCATCGCGCTCGTGCAGCCAGTCCTGCATAAAGCGCATTTCATCTTTCTGGGATACTTCGATCCGTCGGGCGACGTCCAAAATGGCTTGGTTGTTGGTTCTGTCTGTGGCCAGTTGAGACATCAGCAGGGCTTGGTGGTGATGACCTATCATGCCCTGCATAAACTCGATGTCGGCGGCGGTGTAGGACGAGGCGGCTATCGCCACTGCGGCCTGCGCATCGAGCGCGCGAGTCGGTTCGCCCGGCGCCCCCGGTTGCACGATCGGCACCGCCGAAAGCGCGCTGCTGGCAACCCCGAGAGCGGTTGAAAACGTTATTAATACAGCGACGAAAAAACGTCCGGTGAGAGAGCGGTAAGCGGTCATTGGCGGGCAGAGCTCCTGCTTAAAGGTGAGTAAGGTGCCAATACTATAGTCTGCCCTGCGACTAGAGGTAGGTGTTTAAAATCACGACTGGATCACAAAACCGGCATTCTGTTGATCTGTCTGAGCGTTGGCTCCCCGTCATCAGGTTTTATCCGAGGGTTTGTTTTGCAGACGCTCTGGATGATGCGTTGCTCTGGAGATAAAGATTTTTGCCACCGGTCCACGCCTTATCGCCGTTTACGAGTGCATCGGTCAACGTTTTAACTCAGGTTAGTCGACCGTTAGTCTCGGTTGATTAGGGGCTATCAACTAGGGGCTATTAACTAGGGGCTATTAACTAGGGGCTATTAACTAGGGGCTATCTATTCGGCGCTATCCTTTAGGC
>CALGJN010000187.1:0-1312 GCA_937920185.1 uncultured Cellvibrionales bacterium
CTGGCAATCACGTAGGCCGAGGAATCGATGGTAGTGGCGTAAAATATGATCGATAGCAGGGTGAAAATAGCCAGCGTCAATTGACCCATTGGTAGGCTTTGAATGACCAGCGCATTGACGAAGGACATGCCTTGCGTAGCGAGAATTTCCTGTACCTCAAGCGTTCCGGTGTGCTCCAGATAGAGTGAGTAGCCGCCCATCACCGCCAAAAATAGCCAGGTTCCCAGACAACCCCAACCGATAACGCCCAAGACCAGTTGACGGATGGTGCGGCCGCGGGAAATGCGACCATAAAACAGCCCGACCATACCGATATACGCCAGCCACCACGCCCAGTAAAAGCCCGTCCAGTCCTGCGGAAAACTACTGTTGTCGATCGGGTCTGTCCAGGTGGAGGTTTGCATAAAATTGTTAAACATCAAACCTAAACTGTTTACCGAGAGATCTAAAATAAACACCGTCGGCCCGGCGATCAGCACTATGGCAATGGTGATAAAGGCCAGAACGATGTTGATGTCAGCGAGGATCTTGATACCCGACTTTAGGCCGCGATAGACGCTGGCGCCAAACAATAGCGTCCACAGGGCGAGCACGCCCATCTTGATCGCCATGCTGTCGGCAATGCCTAACAGCGTTGATAGCATGGCCGATAACAAGGGCACGCCAAGGCCAAGCGATGTGGCCACTGCGCCGACGATCCCGAGGACGATAAAAATGTCGATCAAGGTCTTTATTTGCGCGCGGCCTGTTTTCGGCAGCGCGCCGTCGCAGGCACTGCTAATGCGCAGCGTCGGATAGCGTTTAACATAGAGCATGTAGGCAATCGGTACCGCGGGCATGGCGTAGATCGACCAGGGAATAATGCCCCAGTGGAGCAGCGGGTACATATGGGCCCACTCAAAGGATTGTGACGAGCCAACGGCAATACCTAAAGGCGGCGATTGTAGATAGTAAATCGGCTCGGCAAACCCCCAGGCTATAACGCTGGCGCCGATCGCTGTGGTAAACATCATGGCGACCCAGTGGGCGTCGGAGTATTCCGGCGGTTCGTCGGCAGCGCCGAGTTTTACGTGACCATAGCGACCAAAGGCTAACCACATACAAAACACGAATGCGCCGAGGGCGATCACTAAGTAGAGCCACAGGAAATTATCCATAATCGCTTCGCGGGCCTCGCCGAGCAACTGCGCGGCGCTGTCGGGAAAGATCATCAGCGGGATGGCACCCACCAGCACGATGATCACGGCGGGGATAAAAATAGCCCAATCGACTTCGGGTTGCGACAGTTTGTTGCGCGCATGCTCGGAAATTA
>CALGJN010000188.1:0-2827 GCA_937920185.1 uncultured Cellvibrionales bacterium
TTTGACCCTGGATTTTCTGCGACCGCATCTTGTCGCTCAGACATTACATATATCGACGGCGAAAAGGGTATTCTGTTGCACCGCGGCTATCCGATCGAAGTACTAGCGGAAAAATCAGATTACCTCGAGACCTGTTATCTGCTGTTTGAAGGGCGACTGCCGACCGCGGCGCAAAAAACTGATTTCGAAAATACCATTCGATATCACACCATGGTCAACCGCTCAATGGAGCATTTCATTAGCGGATTTCGCTATGATGCCCATCCAATGGCAATGCTGTGCGGCCTGGTAGGCGCAATGTCGTCGTTTTACCATGATGCACTGGACATTACCGATCAACAGCACAGAACAATTTCAGCGCATCGCTTGATCGCCAAAATGCCGACCATGGCCGCTATGTGCCACAAACACTTTATCGGCCAACCCTATGTCTACCCGGACAACACCCTGTCCTACTCGGCCAACTTTTTGCGCATGATGTTTGCAACACCCTGTGAAGAGTATGTGGCGCATCCATCCATCACCAAGGCCATGGATAGAATTTTCTTGCTGCATGCAGACCACGAGCAAAACGCATCGACCTCGACGGTGCGGTTGGCGGGATCATCTGGCGCCAATCCGTTCGCTTGCGTGGCAGCCGGTATCGCCGCTCTTTGGGGTCCTGCGCACGGCGGTGCCAACGAAGCCGTACTCAGCATGCTCAACGAAATAGGCGATGAAAGTAATATTTTAGAGTACATCAAAAAGGCCAAGGACAAAGATGATCCGTTCCGCTTAATGGGTTTTGGCCATCGGGTTTACAAGAGCCACGACCCTCGGGCCACGGTCATGCGCGAAAGTTGTAACGAAGTGCTCGCCGTTCTCGGACTCGAAAACGACCCGCTGTTCCGACTGGCGAAAAAGCTTGAACAAATCGCCTTGGAAGACGATTATTTTATCGCCAAAAAGCTCTACCCTAACGTTGACTTCTACTCGGGAATTATTCTCAAAGCACTCGGTATACCCGAAGAAATGTTTACCGTTATATTTGCCACCGGTCGCACCGTAGGATGGATTTCGCACTGGAATGAAATGATTTCAAATCCTTATCGAATCGGCCGTCCAAGACAGCTTTACACCGGTGCCGACACCCGCGAGTTTCCGCCCATCGAAGAGCGCACTTAAAGCTTGGAGCGCAGGTAAAACTGCGCCGCAGCGACACTCTCCGAGTGTCGCCGGGTTTAATGACACCTGAATCACCTGGCTATGCTCTATGATCCGCTTATGCTTCTAAAGGGTCATAACAATAAAATAATATCCCACCATCGCTCCTCTCCAGCAGCAGAACCTGATAGATAACCATTCGGCTGACGAACGATCGCGTGGTTATTTTAAAGTCACTGAAAACGACGCCGTATCAAGGCTCGGTGGTTGCCATCGGGCCCGAGTGAAACCTAAACTCAGTATCAGGCGACTGGATCAATTGTTGTTCTCGATCAGCTATCGCCGAGAGGCGCTCGCTCAAACCCTCTTGGCCAATTAAGTTCTCCGCAAGACTGAGGTAATCTCGGTAATGTCGTGCCTCTGACTTCAGCAGGGACTGATAAAAACGGCATAATTCATCATCCAATTGCGGCGCAATTCGGGCAAAACGTTCGCACGATCTCGCTTCGATAAATGCGCCAATAATCAATATGTCAGCTAATCTATATGGTTCTTCCGAGCGCACCAAACTGCGTAATCCAGCGGCATAGCGCGATGCCGAGATGTAGTGATAGTCGATTTTACGCCGCTGCATAATCGCAATCACCTGTTCAAAATGGCGCATTTCTTCTCTCGCTAGCCGCGACATTTTATTGAGCAGGACAAAGTCATCGGTGTACTTATAGATGAGATTAAGCGCTGTACTGGCAGCTTTTTTTTCGCAATTTGCATGATCAATTAGCAGCACATCCTGATTTTGAATGGCACACTCAATCCATCGCTGCGGCGTATTACAGGGAAGAAAATTCTCGATTTCGGTGAGATCAGTGATCATAGTGGCGGTCGATACCTCAAAAACAGATGGCGGAGTTATTCAATGACCGTTGCGGGCTATCACCCAATGCGGCCAGCCATATAACGACTATTATTTGACGCTATAAAAAAAACCTATTGTAAAATTACCCTATGCGGGAAAGCCATATAAAGACATATATATCAGCGTCTTTACACTTCCAAAATGGCACGGCAGGATACACCAAAGACCCTGCACAGAGAAAGCTCAGCGCCGATGTATGTGTAAATAAACTACAAAATCGCGTATACTAGGATGATAAATCACAACCAAAATATCGTATTAACCCGATTTTATCCACTGTCGGGTCAACGGGAGATAGACGCCATGTTACAAGCCTACCGCGCAAACGTCGCAGAACGCGATTTACAGAGGATTCCACCCAAACCTCTTGATCCCAAGTGGACAGCAGGGCTCGTTGAGCTGTTAAAGAATCCACCAGCCGATGAAAAAGACTTTTTAATTGATCTCATTGCAAACCGCGGGCTACCCGGGGTAAATGAAGCCGCTTACAGTGGGAGATTTGTATGAGCTTATATCAAGAGTATATAGGCGAAATCGCCACACGTAAAAATGATCTAGGATTAAATCCAAAGCCAATCGACAGTGCGGATTTGCTGGCAGAGATTATTGTCCAAATCAAAGATACCGCGAATGAACAGCGTGAAGATTCACTGAAATTCTTCATTTACAATGTGATACCAGGCACAACCAGCGCTGCGGGCGTGAAAGCGCAATTTCTGAAAGAAATCATTCTGGGTGAATCTGTCGTTGCAGAGATCACAGCAGAAT
>CALGJN010000189.1:0-3787 GCA_937920185.1 uncultured Cellvibrionales bacterium
GTTTTGCGCAATATTGGGTTGCACCAATGCAACGCTCAATGGCGCGCCGAGGGGTGCGCTCCAATCGCTGTGAAGCAGGCCATAGCCGCCGCCAACGCAGCCGAGCAGCGCTAGGCTGCACAGCGTCAGCGGTCGCTGGCCGCCATGGCCGCGGGCGTATTGCGCGACACAGACGCCACCCATAGCGGTGATAAAACTCAGCCAGAATACTCCGCCAACCGGTGCCCAACCGCCGAGCCAGGTCGACAGGTGGCTGTAGCCGATTAACAGCCACGGGAATCCGGTGAGAAACCAGCTACGCAGCCACTCGCCGAGCATCCACAGCGCTGGAAAGGCGAGCAGGCCGGAGGCCCATGTTGGCGAGATCGCCGCCCACAGCAAAAACGGTAAACTGCTGATGATGGCCATAAAGGCGCAAAACAGCAGCGTTGCGCTCAGCGCTAGTGGTGCTGCGACAAAGCCGTGTTCGTGGATACTGATGTACAGCCAACTGACACCGCTCAGGAACAGGCCGAGGTTGAAGCAGGTGGCGCGCACAAAGGCTCGCTTGGGCGTTTGTTGGTCGAGGAAATAGCTTAGCGTTGCGAGACTTAGAATCGCCATGGGCCAAAAGTTAAACGGCGCTAGCGCTAGCGGCAGTGCACTGCCGCCAATTAGCAAGCACAGACCGGCGCGGCGGTCGGCGGGTGTCATCGGCTCTGCTTGCGCACGTCCACCGCGATAATTTTGCGGCGATCTGCGGCGCTCACGGTGAATTCAAAATCATCGAGGGCGATGCTCTCGCCAATTTCCGGCAGTCGGCCAAAGGCGCCGACCACTAAGCCGCCGACGGTGTCGCACTCGTCGTCCGACAGGCCGACATCAAAAAATTCGTTAAACAGCTCGATGTCGGTGATCGCCGCCACCGAGTAGAGGTCCTCGGCGATCTTTTCAATCGGGTCGGACTCGTGCGCATCGGTTTCGTCCTCGATCTCGCCGACAATCTCCTCGAGTATGTCCTCGATGGTTAGCAGTCCCGACACGCCGCCATACTCGTCGACCACGATCGCCATGTGGTAGCGATTCTCGCGAAATTCTTGTAGCAGCACATTTAAACGTTTGCTCTCGGGGATGATGGTGGCCGGGCGCAACAGCGACTTGAGCTCAAAGGTCTCTTTACCGGCCAGCAACAGCGGCAGCAATTCCTTGGCCAACAGGATGCCGGCGACGTCGTCGGAGGACTGGCCAACCACCGGAAAGCGCGAGTGTTGGGATTGGGTGACGATATCGAGGATCTGTTCGAGGCTGAGGTCGTCTTCCAGACTGACCATCTGCGAGCGCGGAATCATAATCTCCCGCGCCTGCAGATCCGATACTTTTAGCGCGCCCTCCATAATATGCAGCGCGCCGGTGTCGATGATCGATTCGCTCTGGGCGCTGCGCAACATTTCGGCGACTTCGTTGCTGCTCGATGGCCGCGGAAAAAACGCCCAAGCACGGCGCTTAAACCAGCTCAACAACCGATTTTTTTTAACCTCAGCATCGGCGCCACTGCTCAAGGGGTAATCTCCGCTATTAGGTAGGGCGCGGGGTAGTTCATTTGCTGCATGATTTGAGTCTCCAGCGCTTCCATGCGCTCGGCGTCTTCATCGGTCAGATGGTCGTGGCCGAGCAGGTGAAGTACCCCATGCACCAGCATATGCGCCCAGTGCGCTTCGCTGGATTTATTTTGCTCGGCGGCTTCGCGGGCGACCACCGGCGCACAGATGACTAGATCTCCGAGCATCGGTAGCGGTTCGGGGGTGACCGCGGCAAACGGAAACGACAGCACATTGGTGGCGCCCTGGCGCCCTCGATACTGCTGGTTGAGCGCCGCGCCCTCGGTCTCATCGACAATTTTCAAGGCGATTTCGGCGTCCTCGCGCGATCCGTCTTGGCTGCGCAGCGCAGCGCTGATCCAGCGCCGCAATTGGTCTTCGTCCGGGCTATCGGCATCTTTGCAGCCATTGTCTAAATCCAAGCTAAGGTGCATACACCGCCGCTCACAAGTCGCTTTCATGGGCGTCGTAGGCGTCGACGATCGATTGCACGATCGGATGGCGCACCACATCGCGGCTTTGAAAGTGGGTAAAGCTGATCGCCTCGACGCCAGCCAGAACCTCGCAGGCATGCGTCAGGCCAGAGGCGATACCGCGTGGCAGATCGATCTGCGACATATCGCCGGTAATCACCGCGGTCGAGCCAAAGCCAATTCGGGTGAGGAACATTTTCATCTGCTCGCGGGTGGTATTTTGACTCTCGTCGAGAATGATGTAGGCGCCGTTGAGGGTGCGGCCTCGCATGTAGGCGAGCGGCGCTATTTCGATGATATTGCGTTCCTGCAATTTAGCCACGGTCTCGAACCCCAGCATCTCGTGCAGCGCGTCGTAAAGAGGGCGCAGGTATGGGTCGACCTTTTGCGCTAGATCGCCGGGAAGAAAGCCCAGTCGCTCGCCGGCTTCGACCGCTGGACGCACCAGCAAGATGCGCTCGACCTCATCGCGCAGCAGCGATTCCACCGCACAGGCGACCGCCAGGTAGGTCTTGCCGGTGCCAGCTGGGCCGACGCCAAAATTGATGTCGTGGCCCTGCATGGCGCGGACGTAGTTTTGCTGATTGATACCGCGGGGTTTTATGTTGCCTTTCTTGGTCCGAATGACGGAAAATTTTTCAACGTCAGAATTCGCTGCGGTGGCGGTGACTCTCTCGATCATGGGTTGTTCCATAGCCTGTTGCCGGAGTTGTAGGTGGACGTCGCTGGGCGACATGACATCACACTGCGCGGTCTGTTGGTAGAGTTGGTCGATGGTGTGATAAGCGGCCTGGCTGGCGGCGGCAGCACCGTAAAAATAAAATACATGATTGCGACAGCGGATGTCGAGATCGAGGCGCTTGGCGATCAATTTGATGTTTTCGTCCAGTTGGCCGCAGAGGGTTGCCAGGCGGCGCGCGTCGATCGGTTGTAGGGCCAGACTCGCTGCTGGTTGGGCGGACAGTTGTTTCAAGTGCTGCTGTTGAACCTCGTCGATAACGCGTTGCCGACAGCATAGCGCGTTACAATCCGAGCGGTAAACACTTTTTCAGACCACCGGTCGATAAAATTGCCGACCTTTGGGCGCGGGCGTTACGCGCCCAGTCTTTTAGCTGCTTGCGCAGAGTTCACCGCGCAGCGAATTGGGCAGCGCCTCGGTGATTTTGGCGGTGACAAATTCGCCGATCAGCGCGTGGTCGAGGGAGCGAAAATTGACCACGCGGTTGTTTTCGGTGCGACCTTGCAATTGCCCCGGATCTTTCTTTGAAATGCCACTCACCAGCAGGCGCTCGCTGCCCCCGACCATACGTCGGCTAATCGCCGCTGCCTCTTGGCTAATCCGCGTTTGAAGTATCGATAAGCGCTGTTTTTTGACCGCATCGGGGGTGTCGTCGGGCAGATCGGCGGCCGGCGTGCCGGGTCTGGCGCTGTAGATAAAGCTGAATGAGGTGTCGAAGCCAATCTCTTCGATCAGTTTCATGGTCGCCGCAAAGTCGTTTTCCGACTCGCCGGGGAAGCCGATAATAAAATCGGACGAGATGCTGATGTCCGGTCTCATGTTGCGCAGGCGGCGGATTTTAGATTTGTATTCAATCGCGGTGTGGCCGCGCTTCATCGCCATCAATATTTTGTCTGAACCGCTCTGCACCGGCAGGTGCAGGTGGCTGACGAGTTCCGGCACCTGCCCATAGACTTCGATCAGGGCGTCGGAAAACTCGACCGGATGGGAGGTGGTGT